>JBKJLR010000016.1:0-5277 GCA_046596865.1 Chitinophagaceae bacterium | reverse complement strand
CATATCTGGCTCAACAACCTTATACCATTTCTTTTTATAACCCGTTTCCGGCGCACAGCTTTTGCAATAAGAAATTTTTTCACTGGCACTTATCATTATTTCCTGCCAGTTGTTGCAAACTTTGGTAGAAGAAATCAACGGAATGAAATAGTCTGTTACTAAATTGTTGCAATGTTCAGAAGGAGCCAAACCGGTTTCACTGCACACTTGACGGATATCGCAATCATTTGGTTGGGTAAACCATTCTTCATCGCTGTCATAGTCGATTGTATTAAAAATTTTAAATAATAATGGGGTGGCAATATTCGCCCCACTTAAATCAGCGGCTCCCAAACCGGAAAAATTGCCTGTCCAGATCCCCACCGTATATTTTTTATTATAACCAATACTCCACGCATCTTTTTTCCCATAACTGGTACCGGTCTTCCAGGCAATTTTTGGCATTCGTTCTGTAGCTGTCCAGTGCAAAGGAAAGTCTGGCCGGTTTACTTTTGATAAAATTTCATTGATCATAAAATTAGCTGCGGGGCTGATGACAGTCATTTTCTGATGTACCGTATCATTTTGTGTGTAAGATGGAGCAATGTAAATTCCATCATGGGCAAATGAAGAGAATAATCCAGTTAGCTCTTCCAGGGTAGTACCGCAACCTCCTAATATCAATGACAAGCCAAGCTTTCTCCTGTCTTTTTGTATCTGTTTAAAATTGCAGTTGGATAATTTCTGGATCATCTTTTCATTTCCTAAAAGTTTTAATCCTTTTACGGCGGGAATGTTTAAGGAATGTTCCAGTGCATATGCGACAGTTACGTAACCATTGAATTTTTCATCATAGTTTTCCGGGGCATATCCAGCATAATTCACCGCCACGTCTGTCATCACCGTTTTTGGTGTTAGCAATCCTTCATCAAAACACATGGCATACAGTAATGGTTTTAAAGTGCTGCCGGGTTGCCGCACTGCATTGGCCCCATTTACCTGGCCGCCGTCTGTTGTATCAAAGAAATCCGATGAACCTACATAGGTAATAACCTTATGGGTTTTATTATCTATAATAACAACAGCTGCATTTTTAATATTTCGTAATCGTTGTGTTCTTATATAATCTTCCACCAGCTTTTCTGTTTTTAATTGAGTGTTCAGATCAATATTGGTCTTTATAATGCTGAGCGGAGTCGATGTACCACCTTGTTTCCTTAATTTGTATGATAAGTGTGGTAAATAATGGGGTACTGTTCCTCTTGCAGCATTTAATGACTCGGCCAGGGCATCTTCAATTTCTTTTTCTGTAAATACTTTCTCACGGGCAAACTTTTTGAGCCACTTGTTTCTTTCCTGAACGATCAAATCATTATTTTTTCCTAGCACCAAGGAAGTTGGACGGTTTGGAATGATACTCAAGGCTGTTATCTCTGCCAGGGATAAATGGTCGGGATTCTTTTTAAAGTATAACAAGGATGCTGCTTTTACTCCTTCAATATTTCCTCCGTAGGGAACCAGGTTTAAGTACATCTGCAGAATTTCTTTTTTGCTGTACTTCAGCTCCAGTTGAAAAGCCCGGAACATTTCCCGCATCTTACTCCAGACATTCCTTTTACCCGGTTCCAATGCTTTGGCTACCTGCATGGTAATGGTACTGGCACCGGAAGTACGCCGCATCTTAAAGAGGTTATTGAAGAAAGCCCTGACCACCGCAAACGGGTTGACACCGGGGTGGGAGTAGAAATGTTTATCTTCTTTGGCAATAATGGTTTTTTGGAGCAGGGGTGAGATTTCATCCAACTCCGTCTTCATCCTCCATTTCTGATCTTTTGTCAGGAAAGCATTGACCACTTCACCTTTATTATCAGTGATAATGATGGAGTATTCGATCTTATCCCTCACGGGGAAAATCCAATTCAGGAGGAAGAATAAAACAATTAACCCGAGGAAACTTATACCAAGGGGTTTGAAAATGCGGGTGGCACGGTTCCAAACCGTGGCACCCGTTTTTCTTCTTCGCCAAAATCCTATCATAAAATATTTTTCAAATCATCATCCTCAATTATCCTGTAAGAATCTTTATAAAACCTGTTCATGTCCAAATCTAAAAGCTGAATGGCTAATTCTTTATTGGCTAAATTTCCGCTTCTTTTACCACAAAAATCTTTAAAGGATGAGTATTCCCAATCTTCCATTTTGCTTACCAGCTTTGCTTTCATAGGATTCTGATGAATATAATGGAAGCAGATACGGCCATAAAGGTTGCTGCCTTTTGCAATAGGTTTTGCCTTTGTATTTTGTTGAAATAATGAGCCGGTAGTATCGTTTTGTTTATTAATTGCCTGAGAGTATGAGCTTAAAAGATTTCGGATTCCTTCGCCCAGGACATTTCTTTCTGTGCCGGCAATCGTTTTCGATTGCACTGTTCTATAATCAGTATTTATCAGGAAATGAAAGTGATTGGTCATGAGGCACCAGGCAAGGATATCGCAATAAGGAAGGATATGCTTTCTGACTTTTTTTAGAAAGAACAAATAGTTTTCCGGTGTAAAGAAAATCCGTTGCTGGTTATTACCCCGGTTATAGATATGGAATAACTCATTTTCAAAAAATTGCATAATAGGTTGTTTGCCTTTGTGTAAAAGTAATGAGTTGATTCATCTTTTGAATAGGAATAGGGTGTCACGGTTTTGAACCGTGGCACCCTATTCAATCCACTTAACAAATATTTATCTTCTAAAATTTGCAACTCATATTCCATGTGCTGTATCTTTCCTGTCAAATTCTTTTCTTCTTGTATGGACTCGTCTGACTTGTCCCGCCCCACCCGGGATATTCCTCCTTAGCTTTTCCGCCTGCTAATTTCTATTATTCCTGCTGTGAATAAGAAATCTACAGCTAAATTTTTTACTTAAACAAACTTCTTTAACTTCTCGTTCATAACCTTCCATTAACCTACACCTTTATGCGTATCAAAGTTTATCTGGTTCCGCTGATAGCAGCAGGAGCTATTTTTTTGTCTTCATGTAAAAAGAATGCAACAACACTTTCTTTTACCAATGCTAAAAACGAAGTGCCTTTGCTCGGCAACCTTGTTTTCCGTTTTAATCATTCACTGGCAAAAGATTCCATGCTCAATGCCTGGGACTCGACTGATTATATTTCTTTTGAACCAAAAATTGCCGGTAGGTTCCGATGGGAAGGGCCGGATGAACTGGTGTTCTCTCCTTCTCAACCTCTTAATCCTGCCACTACTTACAAAGCAAAAATAAAATCTGCTGTATTGAAGTTTAGTAAATATAATTCCGTAAAGAACGGAGATAAAATTACTTTTCATACCCCAGACCTTACCCTGGATAATTCTCAAGTCATCTGGATCGGTGAAAGCAGTACTTCAGCAATACCGCAGGTGGATTTGTTTTTCAATTACCGGGTAAATCCTGAGGACCTGAAAGGAAAATTGAAAGTAGAAGTGGAAGGCAAGAAAGCTGATTATAGCATAATTACCATTTCGCCGGATAATAAAATTTCTGTTCGTATAAATGGAATAAAGGCAGAAGATAAAGACATAGATGCCAAAGTGATTATTGACAAAGGATTAAAACCTGAGAAAGGAAATACTTCCACTGCCGATGCAATTATCACTTCCATGACGATTTCTTCGCCATATGTGCTGACTATTCAGAATGTGGAATCTGAACATGATGGTATGGAGGGAGTAGTAAGAGTCACTACCAGCCAGCAACTGACAGGGGAAAGCCTGAAATCTTTTTTAAAATTTGACCCTGATCTTGCCTACTCGGTTGAGGCAAATGATTATGGCTTCACCCTGCGAAGTGACAAGTTTGATACGGAAAAAAGTTATGCCTTAATGATTACAAAAGGTCTTCGTGGTAAGATAGGTGGTGTAATGCAGGAAGATTACAGTGGTGGAGTTGCTTTTGGCGAACTGGAAGCAGGTATCAGCTTTACCAACAGCAAAGCCGTTTACCTGTCAAAGAAAGGGGGTAAAAACATTGAAGTGCAGATTACTAATGTGCCCAAAGTGAAACTGATCATCTCTAAAATTTATGAAAACAACTTATTGCTTGCTCAGCGGTATGGATATGAACCAAAGGAGAAAAGCAGCGGTCCCGATTATTCCAGTTATGAAGGTGAGGAAAATTATTCAGATGAATACGGTGGCAGTGATGCAATGTTCGGTGATGTGATCTATGAAAAAGAAATTGATACCCGTTCCTTACCAAAAAGTGGTGCTGGTAGAATATTAAACTTTTCCCAGTTTGAAGACAGGCTGCCTGATTTCAAAGGAGTTTATCATATTGTTATCCGGTCATCTGAAGATTATTGGGTTAAAGACAGCCGCTATATTTCATTATCTGACCTGGGACTGATTGCTAAAGAAGGGCAGGATAAAATATATGTGTTTACTAACTCCATTAAATCTGCTGAACCAGTGAACGGAGTCAATGTATCCGTTTATTCCACCAATAACCAGTTGATTGGTACTGGTGCAACTGATAAAAATGGTGTGGCAGAAATTCCTTACAGCAAAAAAGATTTTAGTGGTTTTAAACCCGCAATGATCATTGCAAAAACAGCCGATGATTTTAATTACATGCCGTTTAATAATACGGGTGTTAATACTTCCAGGTTTGATGTGGGTGGCAAAAGAAGTAATCCATCAGGATTCGATGCTTTTGTATATGCGGAAAGAGATGTGTATCGCCCTGGCGAAAAGATTAATTTCTCTGTTATTCTTCGGGATGCTCAATGGAAAACCGCCGGTGATGTGCCATTAAAAATGAAATTCCTGATGCCGAATGGGAAAGAGCTAAAATCATTCAGGAAAAGCTTGAATGAAGAAGGGTCTTTGGAAGGCAGCATTGATATTGCCGGGGCAGCTATCACGGGAAGCTATACATTGGAAGTCTATACATCAACAGATGTATTGCTGGCATCAAAAAATTTCTCCGTTGAAGAATTTGTCCCTGATCGTATCCGGGTAAATGCAAAACTGGACAAAGAATATTTACGTTCTGGTGATGTGGCAAAACTTTCTATCAATGCCATGAACTTTTTTGGTCCGCCTGCCGCTAACCGTAAATATGAAACAGAGATACAGGTAAAGCAGAAATATTTTTCTGCAAAGAATTTTGATGGTTATGATTTCAGTCTTGCCAATCAGAATACTTTCTTTGATAAACTGGTAAAAGAAGGAATCACTGCATTACCTCCGGCATCAGTAATTCCTTCTTTTACCTGTTTATCAAAGAAAGTATTCTGGTTGGCAAG
>JBKJLR010000104.1:0-3112 GCA_046596865.1 Chitinophagaceae bacterium | reverse complement strand
GGCGCCTGACGTTTATAAAGTAAAAACCTTTACTGAAAAGCCGAATCTTGAGTTGGCAAAAACATTTATGAGCAGCGGGGATTTTTTATGGAATGCCGGCATATTTACATGGAAGGTTAAAACCTTGTTGGCTGCATTTGAAAAATATTTGCCGGAAATCTATGATGTATTTGCAGCAGAGAAAGACAAATTCAATACACCGGGCGAAAAGGAGGCCATTGAAAGCATATATCCTTTGTGCACCAATATCTCTGTGGACTTTGGGGTGATGGAAAAAGCAGACAATGTTTATCTTATTCCCGCCTCTTTTGGGTGGAGCGATCTGGGGACCTGGAACAGTGCCTGGGAAAACAAGGAGAAGGATTATTTTGGCAATGCTGTAGTAGGTAAAAAAGTAATTGCTATTGATGCAAGAAATTGCATGGTGCATGTTCCCGACAACAAGTTAGTGTTGTTACAGGGTCTTGATGAATTTATTGTCGTAGATACAAAAGATGTACTGCTAATTTGCAAAAAAGATAAGGAACAGGAAATAAAAGAATATGTGGCGGAAGTAAAACGAAATTTGGGTGATAAATACTTATAGCTTTTCCTATGTTACAAAAACTCCGCACTGTTATTTATCATGTTGCCGATTTGCAGAAAGCCAAAGAATGGTATAGTAAAGCCACTGGTGTTCAACCCTATTTTGATGAACCGTTTTATGTTGGTTTTGATATTAATGGCTACGAACTGGGGCTTGACCCGTCCATGAAAAATATCTCAGCTGGCAATCATACTGAGTCATATTGGGCAGTTAAAAACGTTAAAGAGGCAGTTGAAAAATTTGTTGCTCTCGGAGCGATATTGGTTCAGGATGTAACAAATGTGGGTGGCTCCATACATGTCGCCATAGTTGCCGATCCCTTTGGTAATCATATTGGCTTCATTGAGGGCTCATAATCCAATAAATACTACCAAGTGCTATTTGTTTTTCTTCCGTTCTTGTTTACTTTTAGGACAGAAAATTCATTATGGCCACTTTCCCCGCAAATAATATTCTTTTTCTTGACCTTGAAACCGTCCCGCAATATTCGTCTTACTCCGAACTGCCAGGGGATTGGAAACAACTATGGGATACCAAGTCAAATTCTCTCGTAAAATATCATGAAGGCCAGACCAATGAATCTTTGTATCCCCGTGCCGGGATCTATGCCGAATTTGGAAAAATAATTTGTATTAGTTGTGGAGTATTGCAGGGAACCGGCAATGATAGAAAAATAATTCTCAAAAATTTTTCCGGTGACGATGAGAAGTTATTATTACAACAGTTTAACGATATGCTGAACAAGTGGGTGGCTGGTGAACAAAAATTTCTTTGTGCTCACAACGGAAAAGAGTTTGATTTTCCTTACCTCTGCCGTCGCATGATTATAAATGATCTTGCTATTCCTTTTATCTTAAATATTTCCGGTAAAAAGCCCTGGGAAGTCAATCATTTTGATACATTGGAACTTTGGAAGTTTGGAGATTATAAAAGTTTTACTTCTTTAAATTTGCTGGCACATACACTCGGTATTAAAACCCCAAAAGACGATATTGATGGTAGCATGGTGTGGGAAGTGTATTGGAAAGAAAAGAATTTGCAGCGCATCGTTACTTATTGCCAAAAGGATGTGGTGACGGTAGCACAGATTCTTTTACGGATGAATGGTGAGCCGCTAATCAGGGAAGAAAATATAGAAATAAAAAGCTAGGAGGAAGAAAGAGAGAAAAGAGATAAGGACAAAGTTTTTTTTCCAACGTCCGCTTAGCCTTCAAGAAGACAACAGAATCCGGAAGTTTCTCTTTTTCTCCTTATCACACTTTTAAACTCTTAGCTAAATGGAACGAACAAATTTTTCCTCCGGTGCCAAATGGGAAGATATCGTTGGCTACAGCCGGGCAGTGAAGGTGGGAAATGTAGTTGAAGTAACGGGAACCGTAGCTGTTGATGAAAATAGTTTGCTGGTTGGTAAAAATGATGCTTACGGGCAAACGAAATTCATTATTGAAAAGATTGAAAAAGTATTACACCGGGCTGGTGCATCATTGAAAGATGTGGTAAGGACAAGAATGTTTGTCACCGATATTTCCCGCTGGGAAGAATATGGAAAAGCACATGGCGAATTTTTTTCAGTAATCAAACCCTGTACTTCCATGATAGAAGTGAAGGGATTAATTGCTCCTGAATATTTAATTGAAATAGAAGTTACTGCTATAATAAGTTAACCGTTAAACTACAGCACCAATGAAAAAAATTATTCTTCACCTATTAATTATTGCTACCATTATTTATAGTTGTGCCGGCAAAGACAAAAAAACAACTTCCGTTACAGAAAAGCCCGAAGTAAAAATTGATTCAACATTAATTACAGACAGTAGTTGGGGGTTGATAACAAAAAATACAGACTTTGCGGGGCTACAGACCATATATGGAGCATCTAATGTAAAAAATGAGAGGATCTGTGGACCTGAGTGTGCAGATAGCATTGATGTAACAAAAATTTATCCTGAAAAGAGTAACGAGTTCATTGTTTACTGGAAAGACAGCCTTTATCATAAAGCTATTGCTTTTATAGAAACTTATTTGCCTGACGGGCCTTATCACACAGCCAATGGAATTAAAATGGGCTCTACCCTGGAAAATCTTTTGAATATAAATGGTAAACAAATAATCTTTTCTGGTTTTGACTGGGACTACGGCGGGTCTATTCAAGACTATGGCATGGGAACATTACAAAACTCTCCATTGGGTTTCCGTCTTTCGATGGACGAAAATGGGGGAACAGAACTATCCGGCGATTCGGAATTTAACACAGAAATGCCGGAAGTAAAAAAGAACCTGACTAAAATAAAAATATCGTCCATTTCTCTCTCCTTTCATTAAGAATGATACATGAATGTTGAATCCCTTCATGAATATTGCATGAGCAAGCCCGGTGCTGAAGAAACGTTACCCTTTGGCCCGGACACCATAGTTTACAAGGTCGGGGGTAAAGCGTTTTTATTAACGGGTCTTGACAGTGAAAGCCTTCGCTTCAATGTAAAATGTGATCCTGAAAAAGCGGTTGAATTAAGAGAAGAGTTTGCC
>JBKJLR010000395.1:0-3248 GCA_046596865.1 Chitinophagaceae bacterium | reverse complement strand
AACAAAGAGTATAAAGAAGAATTTGATTTCCAACCAGTTGTTTTACTTACCCGGCTGGCTGATACCATTGAACGAAGTGATTTGATTTTGGAGTTTGCCGGATTAGGGTCAGAAGATTTTTTGCGAGTTTTGCTTACGGATACTTCTTTTATTAATGATGGGATCAACCGGTTGGATACGGTTGTAAATGGACGGCTGGTTATATCCAAAAAAGATCTCGGAAGTCTTTCCAACGGGCCTGTTCAACTTGAGTTTATCAGAGAGCTTACTACGCCAGTTAAAAACGGCACAAAAAGGGGAGGCAGATTACTGATTACCTATAGTCTCAAACGGGAATTTTTTCTGAAGAATTAAGGTAAATCAAAGACCTGTCTCGCCTTGCAATTTTGAACCTGTGCGAAGCACAATCAGGCAGGGATTGAATAAGTAAGTATCAGTACCGTAATTCACCCTGTTTTATTTTCATTCAGCAATGGAATTTTAGCTGCAACCCCGTACTTTTGCGGCCAATTCAAGAAAGGCTATGGCAGGACAATTAAAAGAGGTTCGGAACCGCATCAAATCAGTACAAAGCACCCAGCAGATAACGAAAGCTATGAAGATGGTAAGTGCTGCTAAACTTCGCCGGGCACAGGATGCTATTATTCAAATGCGTCCATATGCACAAAAATTGCAGGAATTACTCAGCAATATTGTAAGCAATAGTGAGGGTGGTAATTCCGGTATGCCATTAGCCATTGATCGTCCTGTGGAAAAAGTATTATTTATTGTTATTACAAGTGACCGTGGTTTAGCCGGGGCTTTTAATGCCAATACTATTAAACTCACAAAGGCAACGATTGCCGAAAAATATCCCGAACAGCACAAGAAAGGAAATGTAGCCATCTGGAATATTGGTAAAAAAGGATATGAGCATTTCGCCAAGAACAACTATAAAGCAGATGCCACTTACAAAGATATTTTTCTGAACCTGACATTTGTGAATGTACAGCAGGCTTCCCAGGCAGCTATGAAAGCTTTCGAAGAAAGGCAATTTGATGTAGTGGAGCTGGTCTATAGCCAGTTTAAAAATGCCGCTACGCAAAAATTTGAAGTTGAAAGATTTCTGCCCATCCCTAAGCTTGAGAAAAAGGCTGGCGCCACAAAAGCAGACTTTATATACGATCCGTCAAAGGAGCTATTGATAGCCGAACTAATGCCGAAAATCCTCAACACTCAATTATTCAAAGCTGTTCTCGATTCCAATGCTTCCGAGCATGGCGCCAGGATGACGGCCATGGACAAAGCCAGTGAAAATGCCAATGAAATGCTTCGTTCGCTGAAGATTTCTTATAACAGGGCCAGGCAGGCAGCCATTACTACAGAATTAACAGAGATTGTGAGTGGCGCAGCTGCGTTGCAGGGATAAAAACCATCTGTCCCCCTAAAGGGTAGACTTAATTTTAAAATTCATTTCAAAATACAAATAGTTATCAAAGAATTATGTTGATAAATCCGTTTTCAATTTCTTCTTACTGATTGTACATTCGTTGAGTTGACTGGCTTAAAAATGAGTTCTTGAATCTTAATTTTTTATTCACTTTTCAATAGTAGAAGAAAATTTCTATTATATTGAAATAAAAGCCCCTTTAGGGGGTTTGGGGTTTTATGGAAATAACTAACCTGATACCACATATTGAAGCGTTGATCTTTGCCAGCGAAAAGCCCTTAACTACTCTTGAGATAACAGAGCTGGTAAACAATGCCCTGGCCTATATGGATGATAAGATCAGCCTGGACCAGGTGGAAGCTTCCCTGGAGGGAATTACTGAAAAATACAGCGCTGAATTTTATCCATTTGAAGTGAAACAAAGCGGGGGTGGCTGGCAGTTCCTCACAAGAAAGGAATTTCATAAAACTGTTGCCCAACTAAATGGCGAAAAATTTCTGAAACGTTTGTCATCCGCTTCGCTGGAAACACTTTCTATTATTGCATACAAACAACCGGTAACAAAAGGTGAGATTGAATCCATTCGTGGAGTGAGTTCTGATTACGCCGTACAGAAGCTATTAGAAAAAGAATTGATCATTATCAGCGGACGAAATGAAAAAGCAGTTGGACAACCATTGCTTTATTCCACTTCAAAAAATTTCATGGATTATTTTGGTATCAACTCGGCTGATGAATTGCCAAAAATAAAAGAAGTGCTGGCTGAGCAACTGGTAGAACCAACCCTTATGAATAACCCCATGGGTAATGAAGAAAAAAATGAGGACAACGATGAAACTGTGGCATTAGCAGTAACAGACGGTGGAGAGCTGGTGGTAAATAAAGAACAAGGTGAAGGGGAAGAAAATTAAATCTTCGTATTAAAATTTTATACATCGTATGCCATTCCACCAGGGGATGGCATTTGTTTAGGGGTGGCACGGTTTTAAACCGTGCCACCCCTAACTTCGCAACTATGCCGGAGCAATTATCTACAGGACAAATGATACAAGCCGCAAACGAATTTGGCACACCGCTTTATGTTTATCATGCAGAAAAAATAAAAGAGCAATATCAAAAACTGACTGCGGCGTTTTCTGTACTAGATACAAAATTTTTTTATGCCAGTAAGGCGCTGACTAATATCAATATTCTCCGGTATATAAAATCGGTTGGGTGTAATGTAGATTGTAGTTCTATTAACGAAGTAAAACTTGCTTTGCATGCCGGGTTTGAACCACAACAGATTTTATATACGTCAAATGGTATTGCATTTACTGAAATAGAAGAAGCGGTAGCTACTGGCATACATATTAATATCGATAGTCTCTCCAATTTAGAGAAGTTTGGAAAAAAATATGGCAAGAGCTACCCGGTTGGAATTAGAATAAGACCCAACATAATGGCCGGGGGCAACCTGAAAATTTCTACCGGCCATGATGGCAGCAAATTTGGTATTCCTGTGAATCAATTAAACAAGATCGAAGAACTGGTAAAGTCAACTGACTTATTCGTCCGGACATTACATATCCATACTGGCAGCGATATAAAAGATGCAGACATTTTTGTAAAAGGCATTGAAGTGTTATTTGAGCTAATTCCACATTTCCCGCATCTTGAACTTATTGATCTGGGGGGTGGGTTTAAAGTGCCGTATCAACCCGGTGAAAAAGAAACTGATGTAGATCTTCTGGCACAAAAAATTAAAGAGGCATTTGATAAGCATCCCATAGCTGGAAATAAGAAATTCCAGTTGTGGTTTGAGCCGGGAAAGTTTATG
>JBKJLR010000264.1:0-6367 GCA_046596865.1 Chitinophagaceae bacterium | reverse complement strand
ACACTCTTTGTTCCAGCGGGACGATAAGTAATCTGAGCATCTACCCAGGCAAAGTACGGCAGTGTTCCCTTTACAAAAGTGCCTTCATAATAATTATTATCCTGCCATTTCACTATTGTATTAAAACCAATATTTTTAAAAACATTATCATTTCTTAACCCAATATTGAACCTATACTTAGGAGCATTAAAGAAAGTAACCAGGTTAGCTGGTGGATCTTTAAGTCTGTCAGAGAAAACATTTCCACTCAGGTAATAGTTTTTGAATGCATTATAATCAAGACCAATACCCCAGCCAATAGCCTTTACCGTTTCTGGTGCGTTTTGTGTATAAGAGATATTAGTAGTAGTGAATGGAGAAAGTAAATCTGTAGGAACACCAGTTCTTGCCTGACCTACCACTATGGTAGCTAAGAAATCCTGGTAACGACTGTAGTAAGCGTAAGCGTCCAGCATTAACTTCTTCATTAAAATGCCCTTATAACCAACTTCATAAGAACCTACCGTTTCAGGAGTTACTTCTTTATATACTGCCGGTACAAGAGCTGCAGTACCACCACCACTACGGGCAGCCACTACACTTGCCGCAGTATATCCCTGGAAGGGAACAGTGTTCAGTTTATAAAAACTCTGAAATTCAGGAAGAGCCCCGATCAATACTGCCGTTCCTGTAGAAAGGGCAATATACTGATTCTGCATAGTAGGGAAACGGTAAGCTGTCTGGAAGGACATTCTTAAGAAATTATCTTTTGCTACTTTGATCAAGCCACTTATACGGGGTGTAAATTTTCCCTTAAAATTGGTTTGCTTATCATAACGAATTGATCCGCTCAACGTAAGAACATCATTCAGCAATTTTTTACGCAACTGAACATATCCACCTGTCTCATCTACTTTAATGTTACCACGGTTATCAATTTTTGCATACCCGATCAGCGTATCAGTATTATCAGCAAATAAAGTTCCTTGGGAGTTCAGCACATATCTTTTCCATTGAACACCTGCAATTATTTCAACTACATTAGAGAATTTCCCGGCATCAGAAATATTCAATTGTCCTTCACCAGCCCACAGGTCAGTTTTATCAAGGAACAGAGCTCCGCCATTTTTTATAGGCGTAGTTCTTACTTTCTTCAATGCGGCATTATAGGCTGTAGTTCCGGGTAATAAACGACCTACATCAGCTGCTGCACGGGCATTGGTATGAAGTGTAAAGTCGCTTGCAGAAAACCCACCAGCTCCTGTCTGACGGCGCCCTTCAGAATAAGTAAGTATATATTGGCCTATCCACGAAGAGGAAATACCAGCCAGACCAAGACTTGCGGCCGGTGCTGTTGGTTTCCATGCTTCATTTACAAATGCTCCAGCGGCAGAAGCATTGTATGATTCTCCAGCATTTTCCTGTGTAGTATATCCTCTTGCAAACCAGTTTTTAGCTCTCAGCTCTAATTTATGCTGGGCCATTTTCAGATTACGGAGAGCATAACGGTCGGCACCTGTGTAAACAGTAGTACCTGTACCAATATATGAATTCCAGGAGGCTTCCAGGTTGTTCGTTATCTTATAATGTAAGCCACCAACAAATTTTACATTGAGGTTGTTATAATCAACCAGATGCTTTTCTTCATATCCTGTTCTTGTCACATTATTATTAGTTCTGTCAGTAGCATTAGAGCCAAAATAATTTCTTGTATTACCTAAATAAAACGGAAGATATAACTGAACTGCTGGCTGTAATGCTGCAGGGAAAAGAGAAACAAAATTTGCAACCTGTGCATTTGTTGGATAAGTAGGATTACCAATAGCAGCAAAGTATCCGGCAGCCTGAACATTCAAATCCGTAGGGAAACCCAATTGTGTTGTTTGGGCTAATACACCATTTCTAACAGTAGCTTGTAAAAGCTGTGATAAAGCTGAAATGTTTACACTTGTTTCATCACCATAGGTATTGATACCATTATAATCCGGAGTATTTTGGCGATTCCCCCCTGCAACAGCAAACAAACCTGTTGCATCAATTCTTTTATTTCTATAATCTTCAGCCTGCCAGTCATTACCCTTAATTAATTCGGCAGCCAGTTTGATAGCAAATTTATTTTTATAAGCTTTTGCCCAGCGGAAAGACCAATTGTAATAAGGTGTGGTGCTGCGTTGGCGGCTGTCCACATGCATTATTCCCTGTTTAATATTATAACTTAACCCTGCATATTTGAATGGACTTTTACTGTTGATCAGTATAGTTCCGTTCATACCACCTGAACCATACAAAGCAGAAGATGCTCCTGGCAATACTTCTATATTATCAATATCAAGATCAGTTAAACCGATTACACTTCCTACCGCAAAATTGAGACCCGGAGCCTGATTATCCATGCCGTCAATCAGTTGTATCAAACGGGTATTACCACTGCTAACAAAACCACGGGTTGTCACTGTACGAAAGCTTAAACTCGCCGTATGTACATCAACCCCCTTCAAATTTGCAAGGGCTTCATAGGCACTGGGAGCTGCTGCATTTTTAAGTGCAGAACTACTTAAACGTTCAATAGATACAGGAGATTCTAATATTCTAGTTGGCACCCGGTTGGCAGCAACAATTACTTCCTGGCCCATCACCGTATTTACTTTCAGATCAACACTCAGGGTTTGGGCAGCATCGGAAACAGTTACTTCCTGTGCATCATATCCACCGGTTGAAGTGAAAACAAGAATTACTGGCAGTTTTGATACTTTAATGCTAAACTCACCGTTGGAATTGGTATACGTACCGAGACTGGTGCCTTTAACAGCAACAGTAACTGCCACAATACCTTCGTTGGTAGATCCGTTACGTACAGTTCCGGAAATAGTAACTGCTTGAGCATTAGCAACAGTCGAAAACAAAACAGCCATCAGGCAGGCAGCCAAATAGCGGTAGCTTTTTCTCATAATAGGGAGATTTAAGTTTTGGAATTTGATGGAAAAATAAGCATTGTTAAGTTTATCTAAAAATTTAATTTTAAAGGGAAAAAGCTTCTTGACCAATTACTTTATTTTTATTTATAAAATTCCGGGCAGGCCCGCCTGACCTCATTGTTTTAAATTTAATAATACCCGGGCAGGGATAAATTGTTGAAATCTTAAAGCTTTCTAAATACAGTTATTTTAACTGCCTGCTTACTTTCGACAATGAGTGAATTTTCATTCCCAAATCAGACTGCGTTTTACCGGGGCAAGGTTCGTGATGTTTACACCATCGGTCAGGAATGGCTGGTAATGATCGCCTCCAACCGGATCTCTGCTTTTGATGTTATTTTGCCACGACCTATCCCCTACAAAGGACAAGTACTAAACCAAATTGCTGCATACATGCTTGATGCTACCAGCCATATTTGCCCCAATTGGCTGGTGGATGTTCCGGCTCCCCATGTCTCGATTGGTAAAAAATGTGAGCCTTTCAAAATTGAAATGGTAGTAAGGGGTAATTTGACGGGACATGCCTGGAGGACCTATGCCGAAGGAAAAAGAATTTTATGTGGCGTCCAAATGGCGGATGGGATGAAGGAAAATGATTACTTCCCGACACCCATCATCACCCCAAGCACCAAAGCCACAGCAGGACATGATGAAGATATTTCCGCAGAAGAAATAATAAAAACCAGGTTAGCAGATGCTGAGGAATGGAAGATATTGTGTGATTGTGCACTAAAATTATTCTCAAAGGGAAAAGAAATTGCTGCCAGACAGGGATTGATCCTGGTAGATACAAAATATGAATTTGGTAAAATCGGCAACACGATTTATCTGATGGATGAAATACATACTCCTGATTCCTCCAGGTATTTTTATGCAGATTGTTTTGAAGAGAGACAAGCCAGATCCGAAAGACAAAAACAACTGAGTAAGGAGTTTGTAAGAGAGTGGCTGATTGCCAATAATTTTATGGGAAAAGAAGGACAAATAGTTCCTGAAATGGGTGATGAATGGGTGGATATTATCTCCAAAAGATATATTGAATTGTATGAAAAAGTGATTGGCTCACCTTTTCGGCCAGAGCAGCCTGACGAAGAAGCTACTTTTTCCCGCATCAACAATTCGTTGAAAAAACTTACCTCCTGATTTCAATTGACTGAGTAGTGATAAAACAAATAAAAATTAGTTTACAATAATTTAGATTCGCCTTTATCTAATATTTATTAGGCAATAAAGCCAGTTCGTTATTTTTCTAAACTTCTGCTATGCAATTTGAAAGCGAAAACACCTGGAGAGATTTGGGTAAACCGGAAATCGGTTTACTTGCTTATATAAAAAATTTATAAAAGAAGCTGCCTGTCTGTAAACAGGCAGCGACGCAGTTCTTTTTTATTTTTGGATAGTTGATTCTTTAAACTCTCTTTCCCCACTTTTTCCTTTCCCATAAGGGCAATAGAAGTCAATAGCATCCTGTGCATCAAAATAACTAAGCCAGTAATCAGTAACGGTACCGGTGAAAACAACCCCGCTTGATTGGTTATACATATCTCTCGTTCCCGGGCTGCTGAAATTACCGTACACTATACTTCCTTCATATGGTTTGTAGCTGCCATAAGCTCTCACAATATTAAATCCCTGGTAGGTTTCAATTACATAATAATTGCAATACGTGTCGCTATAGACCACCTCTCCTCTTTCTTTTGAAAGCCAATAATTATCATCATTACGGGGTTGTTGATTTTTTACACAGCTACTGAGAAAAAGTGTAATAGAAAAAATAATAGCCGATAAAGTAAATATCCTTTTCATGGGGTAAATTTTAGGATTAGAAATTGTTTATTACTCATATAAGCAATAACAAGATTGTGCCAGACTTTGCTAACGTTGATTCCGGTTTTGTTAAATCATTTAAAAAATAGATATTCACTTTAAATCCGCCGCATGAAGTTTCTTTTTTCTGGTATGATCTCTTTGCTTTTCCTACCCTCCGCTGCACAGGAGCATTATATGATTATCGGCACTTACGACTCACCAAAAAGCGAAGGAGTCTATGTTTATAAATTCAACAGTACGGATGGATCGGCCAAAGAAATAAGTCATGTTAAAATCTCCAACCCATCTTTTGTGACCTTTTCTCCCGGAGGAAAATTTTTATATGCCGTGAATGAAGTAGCCCCGCAGGATGGAAAAGGCGGAGATATAGCAGCTTTTGAATTTAATAAAGCAACGGGAATACTTACGTTTATCAACCGGCAGTTGTCAGGTGGTGACCATCCCTGCCATGTAGAAACAGATAAAACAGGAAAATGGGTATTTGCCTCTAATTACAGCAGCGGGACTTTGTCGGTGCTCCCCATCCATACAGACGGAAGTCTTGGTACTGCAAAAACCATTCAACATACTGGTATGGGGAAAAATCCGCAGCGGCAAAAAGGACCACATACTCATGGTGCAATTATTTCCAGTGATAACCACCAGTTATTTGTTACCGATCTCGGCATTGATAAAGTAATGATATATTCTTTTGACGATGCAACAGGAAAACTGAAGCCTGCCCCGCAGCCATTTGTGCAATCGGTACCTGGATCTGGCCCCAGGCTTTTTACTTTTCACCCCAACAACAGATTTGCCTATGTAATTGAAGAGCTTAGCGGCACAGTGGTAGTATTTAAATACAAGAAAAACAAAATCAGCGTAAAGCAACGCATCAGCACTTTACCAGCTGGTGATACAAGTTTTGCCGGTAGTGCTGATATTCATGTGTCACCGGATGGGAAATTTTTGTATGCCTCCAACCGTGGCGATGCCAATACGATTGTTATATATAGTATTAATAAAAAAAATGGGCAGCTTAGATTGATCGGTCATCAATCCACTTTAGGCAAAACACCCCGTAACTTCAGTATTGACCCGTCAGGAAAATATTTATTATGTGAAAATCAGAACAGTGATGAAATTGTTATTTTTAGACGGGATGTTGCAACAGGTTTGCTTACTGATAGCGGAAACAGGGTGAGTGTTGGCAAACCTGTCTGCATCAAATGGATTTCAACTAAATAAATTATATGGAAATAAAATCAGTCTTCCCGGCAGCAATGCCAAAACCAAAAGCCCATTATTCTCCCGGCATTGTTCACAACGGTCTTGTGTATGTAAGTGGGCAATTACCAATGGATGCGAATGGCGAAGCACAATTAGGAAGGATAGAAGAACAAACTACGCTGTGCATGAAAAATATTGAAACGATTCTTAAAGCCAGCGGCAGCGATTTGAATCATATTTTGAAAGTAAGTGTATTCATTGCAGATATTGGAAACTGGGCCCGGTTCAATGAAACATTTGCCAAAATTATGGGAGATCACAGGCCTGCCAGGATCGTAGTGCCTTGCAACATATTAAACCGTGGATGCGGAATT
>JBKJLR010000061.1:0-4557 GCA_046596865.1 Chitinophagaceae bacterium | reverse complement strand
AAAAGGAATCACGGCAGGTGTACACACTCCTACTTTTAATATTGATGAAAATGCAATCGAGATTGGTATGGGGATGATGGCCTGGCTAGGGACTTCCGTATAAGATTCAATAATAATTTCATTATTAACAACTTTTTCCTAGTGTATTAATTTGGATAAATCAAACTTTCGGACTCTTGTCTCTCCCTACGGAATTTGTCATTCCGAAAATAAGTAGGAATTTCGAAGATTTTTATTAGCAGATTGTCCTGATACTTGAAGTCTTTCCGTCTCAAAATTGTTCGAATTATTATTTTGTACATTACACCCCCGCATTTGAAATACTGTGCAGAAAGGAGAATATTAATATAGAATTATGTCAAACGACTTACGCAAACAGCAGGCCCTCGAATATCATTCTAAAGGAAGGCCTGGTAAAATAGAAGTAGTTCCTACTAAAGAAGCCAAAACACAACGAGACCTTTCTCTTGCTTATTCACCAGGTGTGGCTGCGCCTTGTTTAGAAATTGCCGCAGATGTGGAGAATGTTTATAAATACACGGCCAAAGGCAACTTAGTGGCCGTTATCAGTAATGGGACCGCTGTATTAGGCCTCGGTAATATTGGCCCTGAAGCCAGCAAACCGGTAATGGAAGGCAAAGGTGTACTCTTCAAAATATTTGCCGACATTGATGTGTTTGATATTGAGATCAACGAAACAGACCCCGAGAAATTTGTGCAGATCGTAAAAGCTCTTGAACCAACCTTCGGTGGTATCAACCTGGAAGACATTAAAGCCCCGGAATGTTTTTACATCGAAAAAGAATTAAAAAAAATACTGAATATACCGGTGATGCATGATGACCAGCATGGAACGGCTATTATCAGTGCAGCGGCATTGCTTAATGCCCTCGAAATTCAAAAAAAGAAAATTGAAAAAGTAAAATTTGTTGTCAATGGCGCCGGAGCTGCGGCTATGGCTTGCATCCAGCTATATGAAGAATTGGGCGCCAGGCATGAAAACTTTTTATTGTTTGACCGGAAAGGTGTCTTGCATAAAGGCAGAACGGAACTGGAAGATTTCAAATTGAAATTTGCCAACGCACCAGGTGAAATCACATTGGCACAGGCCATGAAAGATGCAGACGTATTTATTGGATTAAGTGCCGGCAATTGCGTTACCCCCGACATGGTAAAAAGTATGGCCAAAAATCCTATTGTATTTGCGATGGCCAATCCCGACCCGGAAATTAGTTGGGAGGATGCTACAGGAGCAAGGAAAGATGTTATCATGGCAACGGGCCGCAGTGATTATCCCAACCAGGTAAATAATGTACTGGGCTTCCCGTACATTTTTCGTGGAGCATTGGATGTTAGGGCCACTCAAATTAATGAGACAATGAAAATGGCTGCAGTAAAGGCACTGGCCGGATTGGCAAAAACAGCTGTCCCCGATATTGTGAACATGGCGTATAACGAAAAGAGCATTGTATTCGGAGAAAATTATATTATTCCCAAGCCACTTGATCCAAGATTATTATCCACCGTGGCACCAGCTGTTGCTAAGGCAGCCATGGAAAGTGGCGTAGCAAGGGAACCTATTACCAACTGGGATTCGTATGTTACTAATCTCAACAAACGCCTAGGCCTCGATAACCAGGTAATGAGGATAATTGGTAACAAAGCCCGCCGGGATCCAAAACGAATTGTTTTTGCAGATGCAGATAATGTAAAAATTTTGAAAGCAGCTCAAATCGTTTTTGATGAAGGTATTGGCTATCCCATTTTATTGGGTGATGAAACCAAAATAAAAAACATTGCTGCAGCCAATGGTATTGACATTGAGCGTCTTCCCATTTTTGATCCCCGTAGCGAAGCAACAGAAGAAAGACGAAATAAATATTCAGAAATCTTTTTTGCAAAAAGAGGCCGCAGGGGATTTAATGCATACGAAGCAAAAAAGGTAATGAAAGACCGTAACTATTACGGATGTATGATGGTAGAATGTGGTGATGCTGATGCTATGATTTCGGGTTTGGCAAAAAATTATCCGGATACTATTCGACCGGCATTGCAAACTATTGGCACGGAAGAAGGAGTCAAAAAAATTGCAGGAATGTACCTGATGCTTACTAAAAAAGGCCCATTGTTCCTGGCCGACACAACTGTAAACTTTAATCCAACGGCAGAAGAATTGGCGGAAATTACGTTAATGGTCGCAAAAGAAGTCCGTACTTTTAATATTATACCCCGCATTGCCATGCTGAGTTATTCCAACTTTGGGAGCAGCAATTCTCCTGAAGCAGTATTGGTGGCCAAAGCAAGGAAAATTGTAAAAGAAAAAATGCCAACGTTGCTGGTAGATGGTGAAATGCAGGCAAGTGTGGCATTTAACAAAGAATTAATAAAAGAAAATTATCCTTTTAGTGAGCTGGCAGATAAGGATGTTAATACACTTATTTTCCCAAATCTTGCATCCGGAAATATTGCGTATAATTTATTAAAGGAATTAGAAACAGCCGATGCTGTGGGGCCGATATTGCTTGGATTAAAGAAACCCGTACATATTCTTCAATTGGGCAGTTCTGTAAGAAGTATTATTAATATGGCCTTAATTGCTGTAGTTGATGCCCAGATCAAGAGTAAAATTGCTACGGATGAAATTGTAAAAAAATCCAGGTGGTGGAAGCATTTCAAAAAAGTTAGCAAAGATATGTAAAGATGGTTTAGGGTTTAGGCAGGAAGGTTCTTAAATTTGCACTTTCTTGTACATTTATGAACATTGTATTATGAAATATATACCCTAAAAAACTTTAAACTTAAATGACCATTTTCAGCGACATAGGCCGTTACCTACTGATGATTAAAGGAATGTTTTCCAAGCCGGAAAATGGAAAGATGTACTGGAAAGAGTTTATTCACCAATGTACAGAAATTGGTTTCGGTTCCCTGGCTATTGTTGCCATTATTTCTGTTTTTATCGGCGCCGTTTCAACAATTCAAACGGCATACCAGTTGGTAAGTCCGTTAATTCCGCCTTCCACCATTGCACAAATAGTAAGAGATACAGTTATTCTTGAATTTGCTCCTACACTTGTCTGTATAGTTTTAGCCGGGGTAGCGGGCAGCCGGATTGCCAGTGAGCTGGGTAATATGAGGGTGAGTGAACAAATAGATGCATTAGAAATTATGGGTATTAATACCAGAACTTATTTGATATTACCGAAAATAGCAGCAGCCCTTTTAATGATCCCGTTACTCGTAGTATTAGCAATGGCACTGGGCATATGGGGAGGTCGTTTAGCCGCAACAGCTCTCGGTGTAATTTCAGCCAGTATTTTTGATAAAGGTCTGCTGGAATTTTTTGTGCCCTTTAATGTCATTTTTGCATTGATTAAAGCGTATGTATTTGCATTTATTATTGCCAGCGTTCCGTCTTTTTATGGATATTATGTACAAGGTGGGGCACTTGAAATAGGAAGAGCCAGTACAAAGGCAGTAGTGGTAAGTTGTATCCTGATTTTGTTTTCCGATTATCTTTTATCAGCTCTGTTGCTGCCAACATAATGTATAAAAAACCTGATCTTAGCAAACCTTATGTATGTACTAAAAAATAATGAAGTCAATTAAAACAAACCCGTAGACAGCAGCAATTTTATGATTGAAGTAAAAAATATAAAGAAATTATTTGGTGATAAAACAGTGATAGAGGATGTAAGCACTGTGATGAAAGCAGGGCAATGTAATCTTATTATCGGTTCCAGTGGCAGTGGTAAAACGGTGTTGATGAAATGTATGGTCGGATTATTTGAACCTGACGGAGGTGAGGTTTTATATAGTGGCCACAACTTTACCGGCATGAAAGGTGTCGATAAAACAGAGATACGAAAAGAAATAGGTATGCTATTTCAGGGTTCTGCATTATTTGACAGTCAAACAGTGGAACAAAATGTAATGTTCCCGCTGAATATGTTTAGCAAGGATTCGTATAAAAAGAAATTAGACCGGGTAAATGAAGTGCTGAACCGGGTAAACCTTGTTGATGCAAATAAAAAATTTCCTTCAGAATTAAGTGGGGGAATGAAAAAAAGGGTGGCATTGGCGAGGGCCATAGTTTTAAACCCTAAATATCTTTTTTGTGATGAGCCCAACTCCGGTCTTGACCCACAAACATCTCTTGTAATTGACAAGCTGATACAGGAAATTACCGTTGAATATAATATTACTACCGTTATTAATACCCACGACATGAATAGTGTGATGGAAATAGGTAATTATATTCTTTATATGTACCTCGGCAACAAAGAATGGGAAGGCACCAACAAAGAAATCATTTTTAGTAAAAATCAACGATTGAATGATTTCATTTTCGCTTCCGAATTTTTAAGGGATGCCAAAGACATGAGGATGCTGGAAGAGACTGGAAAAATTTCCAATGACCGGAACATGGAAGAATTATTGGACAAAGATGCTCCCACCCTTGTACCCCCACCGGATCAAGACAAATAGGCCACGGTTATTCTTCAAAAACAGAAACCAGCAAATCCCTTACTTTTGCCGCAATTCATAACTCATCAA
>JBKJLR010000058.1:0-6782 GCA_046596865.1 Chitinophagaceae bacterium | reverse complement strand
CTGAAAAAAGCTATCAGCGGTTGTGATGAAGTTTATTTTGAAGTGGACATGGACAATATTTTTGAAATGATGGGTGCCATGAATAAAATGAAGATGATAGGGGATACAACATTAAGGGACCTGCTTAGCGAAGCTGATTATAAAAAGGTAAAGGCTCATTTTGAAGAAAAAAGTTCAATGCTTCCTTTCTCTATGCTGGAAACATATAAGCCCATGCTGGCAGCTTCTACATTGGAGCAAGGTTCTATGCCCTGTGAGAATACTGCTATGATGGAGCAGGTGATAATGAAGGAAGCTAAAGAGTATAATAAAAAAATTAAGGGATTGGAAACAATGTCTTACCAGGCAGGAGTGTTGGACAGCATCCCTTATAAACTTCAGGCCGAACAATTAGTTTCTTATATTGACAAAGCCAGCAAAGGTGAAGTGGATGATACAGAGTTAAAAGAAATGTTTAAAGCCTATAAAAGCCAGGACTTAAAAAAACTGGAAGAATTACTGGTAGCTACTGATGCAGGCATATCGGCTTTTACCGACATTCTTCTTTATCACCGCAATCAGAATTGGGTAGAAAAATTAAAATCATTGTTATCAAAAAAACCTTTACTGATAGCTGTGGGTGCCGGCCATTTGCCCGGCGAAAAAGGCGTTATTAGTTTGTTGCGCAAGGAAGGTTATAAATTAACGCCGGTAGAAAATAAGATGGGCAAAGTGAGGGAAATTTGAATCCGACCCTTGGTTTGAACAATAGTTAACTTTTGTATAACTCTTACCCCCAATCCAACAGGTTTCCTTTTGCGTTGTTGAAAATATTCTAATACACATCTGAAAAATGATAAAACTTACTGGCAACATTTACCCGGCAATATTTATTATTGGGTGGTTTGTTTCTTTTACTCCTGTCACTAATCAAAATCTTAAGGTTACTATAACTAAGCTTCGCAGTAACAATGGTGTGGTTCTTATCAGCTTGTTTAAAGATGGGATTGGCTACCCGGGTGATGCATTAAAAGCATACGGCAAAGAAAAAGCCTATATCGTTGATAAGAGTGCAACGATTATATTCAAGAGTGTACCCCCCGGAAACTATGCGATAGCCATTTTGCACGATGAAAATAATAATCAGAAAATGGATAAAAATATGTTGGGAATTCCTAAAGAAGGGTATGGTTTTTCTAATAATGCATCAGCACCTTTTGGCCCACCTTCCTATAAAAAAGCAAGTTTTATGCATATGGCTAATGGTGAAACCAATATCCAGGTAAAATCAAAATATTTTTAATTCAATTCATTTTGTTTTTTAATAAAAAACCGGTTTCAGCAATGAAACCGGTTTCAAAATTAAATCAGGTTATTATTCAGAATTGTTCAAGCATAGAAAACATAAAATCACCTTCTATTTTTGCATTTTCATCACTATCACTTCCGTGAATAGCGTTTTCACCTACTGAAGCAGCATATAATTTTCGAATAGTGCCTTCATCAGCATTGGCAGGGTCAGTAGCTCCAATCAGTTTACGAAAATCATCCACTGCATTATCCTTTTCTAATATTGCGGTAATGATAGGCCCTTCACACATAAAATCAACAAGTTCTTTAAAGAAAGATCTTTCCTTGTGTATGGCATAAAATTCAGCAGCTTTTTCGGGAGTTAGCTTGGTCATTTTCAGCGCCTTGATATTATAGCCTTCCTGTAAAATGCGGTCAAGAATAGCCCCGGAGTGCCCGTTTTTAAAAGCATCCGGTTTAATCATGGTAAATGTTCGATTACTCATAGTTACGATTGTTTATTTTTTCGGTCGCAAAGGTATGGGAAAGATGGGAGTGTTTGGTCAGGAGTCGAAAGTCAGGGATTTGAAATTCTTTACAGATGCATGGCACGCCTTACTTTAGTTCACTTTCCCGACTGCTGACTAAAGACGCTTTACTCTAAGCTGATTTGCCTACTTTTGCCCCCCGTTTATGATGAAACCTATAAAGGAAATATTCCCGTTACTTTCCGCCCCCCGGCAAATTGCTATCACCATGCATCAAAAGCCGGATGCAGATGCAATGGGTTCTACACTGGCATTAAAACATTTTCTTGTACAATTAGGACACTCCGTTACAATTATTTCACCTACCAATTGGGCGGGATGGGTCAATTGGCTGCCGGGAGTAAAGGAAGTATTGGACTATGAGCAGGATAAACAAAAAGCCAGTGAAATTCTTGACAAAGCTGACTGGTTGTTTTGTCTTGATTTCAATATTTTCCATCGCACCAGAACGATGACAGAGAAATTAAAAGAACTTACTTGCACCAAAATTTTAATTGACCATCACCAGGAACCGGATGTGGTTTCTTTTGATTATGGTATCAGTAATACAAGTAAAAGTTCTACCTGCGAAATGGTGTATGATTTAATCGTTGACGCTGGTCATGCAGATAAAATCAATATAGAAATCGCAGAATGCCTGTATGCCGGAGTGGTGGCAGATACAGGCTCATTTCGCTTTGCCTCTACCCATGCAGGTGTACATACATTAGTAGCGGATCTTAAATCAAGAGGTCTTAATCATGGTAAGGTGCATGAAAACCTGTTTGATAATTTTTTGGAGAACAGGTTGCGGTTTATAGGCCATGTGCTGTCGAACCGGATGGAAATATTTTATGAATACAATACGGCCTTGATTGCCATACCAAAAAACGATTTGCTGAAATATCATATTAAGACCGGCGATACGGAAGGACTTGTAAACTACCCGCAAAGTATCCAGGGTATAAAATTAGTAGGCCTGGTAATAGACCGGGATGAAGAAAGAAAATGGAGTTTTCGCAGCAAAGGAGAATTTGATTGCAATACCTTTGCCCGGAAATATTTTGAAGGCGGTGGTCATTATAATGCTTCCGGTGGCAGGAGCAGCGATCCGCTGGAAAAAACCGTTGCCCATTTTATACAGGCCATAAAGGAAAACGAAAAACTTTTACAATAAATAAAATCAATGTATGAACACAATTAAAAATCTGTTAGTATTTATTTTTGTCAGTATCACCTTAGGTGGGGTGCTGGTTGGCTGTAGTAAAGCAAAATATAAGAAAACGAAAGGTGGTATGCCTTACCAGTTATTCAGAGGTAAGGACACCCAACTGATCCAGGCTGGTGATTATATAAAGATCCAGTTTACACAAAAAATTAAAGACAGTGTTTATTTCACCACGGTTGGATTGTTACCGCAATACCAACAGGTAAATGTGCAACAGTCACCTTACGATATTTCGGAATTGTGGACAAGCCTCAGACTGGGAGATAGTATAGTTGCTACTCAAATGATAGATACGTTTATGAAAAGAAATCCACAGAACATTCCGCCGCAATTTAAAAAAGGCGACAAGATTATGACGTATGTGAAAATACTTGGTATTTTTAAAACTGATTCAGCCGCCCGTGCTGATTACGAGAAAGGAAATCAGGAGTGGCTGGCTGGTGAAGTAAAAACGATAGAAAAATTTGTTGCGGATAAAAAAATTACGACACAAAAAACACCTTCGGGAGCATTAGTAGAAATAATTAATCCCGGTACAGGCAATTTGATTGATTCAGGCAAATACGTCTCAGTAAACTATACTGGTACCAGCTGGTCGGGCAAAAAATTTGACAGTAATACTGACTCTTCTTTCCAGCACATGGGACCTTTATCATTTGTAGTGGGTACCGTAGGTGCAGGTGGCATGATAAAAGGTATTGATGAGGCAGTAAGATTAATGAGAATGGGTACCAAAGCTAAAGTGTATATTCCATCAGTACTTGCTTATGCCGGTAATCCGGGCTCACCACTTATCAAACCTTATGAGAATTTAATATTTGATATTGAAGTTCTTGATATAAAAGATAAGATGCCTGTTCCGCCACAAATGCCGGGGCAACAACCCCAGGTTCAACAAATGGAGAACCCTCAACCCAATAAATAAGTTTCATATAATATTTCTTATACCCGTCTTGCTTTTAGTAAGACGGGTATTTCATTTTAAAGAGTATATCATTATTTTTCTACCCCGCTGTAAGCTTGCAATAGTTTTACAGCTTCCATAGCTTCTTTTACATCATGCACCCGCAGAATAGAAACTCCGTTCATTAAACCAATGGTATTAATGATAGTAGTGCCATTCAATGCCTCCTCTGCCGTAATGCCAAGTGTTTTATAAATGGTGGATTTGCGGGACATTCCCATCAGTACGGGGCAACCAAGCATGCGGAAAACAGACAGGTTTCTGAGTAATTCAAAATTATGAGTAATGGTTTTTCCAAAACCAAAGCCGGGGTCAACTATCACATCACTAACACCTGCTTTGTGCAACTTATCTACTTGTTTTATCAGGAAATCCAGTATCTCTTTTGTCACATTTTCATAGTGAGCCTCCTGTTGCATGTTTTGTGGTGTGCCCTGCATGTGCATCACGATATAGGGAACTTTTAATGCTGCCACTGTCGTAATCATTGCTGAATCAATTTGGCCAGCACTGATATCATTTACAATGGATGCTCCGGCTTCAACGGCACGGGCCGCCACTGTTGAATAATAAGTATCAATAGATATAAATGCTTCAGGAAATTTTTTTTGAATGGCTTCGATTGGCGCCATCACCCTTTTCAATTCATCCTCTGCTTCTAGTTTTTCACTGCCGGGCCTGGTACTTTGCCCGCCAATATCAAGAATAGCGGCTCCCTCTTTCAGCATTTGCTCTGCCTGTCGTAAAACTGCATCAACACCTTCATGCCTGCTGCGGGTATAAAATGAATCGGGTGTTATATTGATAATACCCATCACCAATGGTTTATCCACAACTAAAAGTCTTCCTTTGCAATTCAGCGTAAACATTAGTCTTTGTTCGTTATTTTTGGAGCTAAAGTAGAGAATATAACTAAATGACTGACACAAATAAACAATACGACCTGGCCATCACATCCTGCAAAGATATTTTTTTAAAAAAAGCCAAAGACTACGGAACGGCATGGAGAGTATTGCGGACCATTTCCATAGTTGATCAGATATTTATTAAGGCACAACGTATCCGAACCATCCAGCAAAAAGGTGAACAAAAAGTATTGGATGGTATTGCAGCAGAATTTAAAGGCATTATTAACTATGCAGTCATAGGGCTAATTCAATTAGAACTACCAGATGATGCACCGGAAGAAATGGAAATAATGGAAGTGTCGAAGTTGTTTGACAAAAACATACACACTGCCAAAAACCTGATGCAGGATAAAAACCATGATTACGGGGAAGCCTGGCGCAGCATGAGCCAGGAAAGTTTTGTTGATCTTATCCTGATGAAACTCCAGCGTATCCGCCAGATATTAAATAATGACGGTAAAACAATTACGAGTGAAGGTATTGATGCCAACTATTTAGATATTATCAATTATGCAGTATTTGCTTTAGTACTTATGTAAAATGAAAACAACAGTTAACATCGCAAGAATTATTGTAGGAGTACTATTTATCTTTTCCGGGTTGGTGAAGGCCAATGATCCCTTGGGGCTGAGCTATAAAATGCAGGAATTTTTTGAGTTGTGGGGAATGTCGAAGTTTAACTCATGGACCTTATTCATGTCTGTTATGATGAATGCTTTCGAGATCATTGCAGGCTTTGCTTTATTGCTGGGCTGGAGAATAAAATTATTCAGCTGGCTATTATTATTGCTTATCATTTTTTTTACTTTCCTTACAGGCTACGCTTATCTGTCGGGTAAATTCAGAAGCTGCGGATGCTTTGGTGATTGTTTGCCCATCACTCCCAAAACATCTTTCCTCAAAGACCTGCTGCTACTGATCCTCATTGGATTTCTGTTTTGGAAAAGAAAACTTATAACACCATTATTTTCTGAAAAAGCAACAACGATTACCATGCTGGGCGTTACGGTGCTGAGTTTTGGTATGCAATGGTATAGCCTTACTTATTTACCGTTTGTCGATTGCCTGCCTTACAAAAAAGGAAATAATATCAGTGAGAAAATGAAAATGCCGGCTGATGCTATCAGGGACAGTACGGTTATTACTTTTGTTTATGATAAAGGTGGGAAACAAGTGGAGTTTACTGCTGATAAATTCCCGACCGATTTTAACAGCACTACTTACAAGTTGATAAAACGCTATGATAAGGTAGTGAGACAGGGTAAAAACAATCAGCCGCCCATAGCAGGTTTCAATCTTTCAGGTGTTACCAATGAAGATTCTACACAGGTTGTTTTGCAGCAACCATATGCTGTAATTTTGTTTTGTGAAAATTTCTCTGTACCTGTTTCCACATGGGAGAAAAGTTTTTCAGTTTTATATGCAGCGGCTAAAGCAAAAAATATTCCGGCTTACCTGATTACTACCCAACCTGGTGAGGCAATAGCAAAATTAGCCAACACATCTTTCAGTAATATACAGGTGTTGAAATGTGACAATACCGCTATTCGCACAGCCGCCAGAACCAATCCATGTTTATTGATATTGAAACAAGGAACGATCGAAGGAAAATGGAGCAGGCATAATTTTGAAGCAGCGGCTAAATTGCTTAAAGACATCTCTCCACAGGCAACACCGGCGATTAACAACTAGCCATGCTTAAATACATCACAAAAAAAATTCTATATGGCCTGCTGGTGTTAGTAGGAGTGGTGGTATTGGTTTTCTTTTTGTTCCAGGGTTTTGGTGACCCATCAAGATTAGTAATGGGACAATCCGGTGATTCTGCTACACAGGCAAATATTCGCAAAGAATTGTACCTGGACCAGCCAAAGTGGAAACAATTT
>JBKJLR010000294.1:0-3120 GCA_046596865.1 Chitinophagaceae bacterium | reverse complement strand
AGCGATATGTAGAACATGCCGCTCCGATGGAGCTCTGGTAGTTGTTTTTAATGCATATTTTCTACTAATATCTCGCCCCTCCGGGGCTATAAAAATAACTCCGCCAACAGGTTAAAGAAGTAACAAACTTTATAGAAACTAAGTTCGGTTACTGTGGAAAACCACTTTGCTTTTGTTGTATCGTACCGATTGGATATTTAAATATCACACTGGTTAAGTCTTGTGTAGCTTCGAGCCCAATGGTGCCATAGATCTGCTTACCGGGAGCATGATACGTTGCATATTTGTCTGTATAAAATTTCTTGGAATTCTGATCCCACCACAGGTCGGGACTTCTTAAGGTGTCCCCTTTTACCGTAATGACCACTACACTATCTCTCAGGTAAACTTTGCCGAGGTTTTCAAAATATTTTCCATACTTACTGTCCAGCCAGGATTCTATTTTAGTGTTCGCATCATAAAAATCGCAATGCAATGATTTAGGAAATTCGGCATAAACGGTATCTGCAAACATCCTCACCATCAGGGGTGCTTTCAGAATAGCCCTTAGTTTACCCTCCTGGCTCAACAGGCTTTCAACATTTATGGCTTCCTCCTTCATTACCACTCTCTTTGTCAAATCCTCTATCACCTTTTCGTCGTTCTCACAACCGGTAAAGAGAATAGCTGCAAACGACAGGCTGCGGGCTGCAAGCCCAAAAAATTTAAAGATGTGTCGTCGCTGAGGATGATCGTCTGCCGGTAAATATGGAGATTCTTTTTTCATGCAGACGCTACAATCTCCGCCAGCCGGCGGATCGGGGTTATTTAATCATACTTCCTTTTGATAAACCAGAAATCGCTAAGGGAAAAGCCCAATGATATTCTGAACATACTTTCGTTTAGCAAATTATTATTATTGCCTCTTTTATTGTATTCAAAAGCAAGATTTACTAGTGTAACCTGGTTGGGAGCCTGGCGGGTTAATGCTACGGGTAAGCCCAGGCCAAAGGAAGCGCCGAATTGCGGCAGATCTTTTTTCACTTTTATATAATCAGGTCCCGTAAAAAATCCAAACCGGTATGATACATTACTAAAATAATTTCTTTTTGGAATGGGGGTTAACTGACCACCCACTTTAACCTGCCAGCTATTTCTAACTGAATCAACCTGTCCATAAAAACGATACTGGCTCCAGTTCTGTTGCGTAAAGTCAACACCTATTAACCAGCCGCCTTCTTTATTACTGATAGCGGCTTTTTGAGCCACAAAGCCAAACGTATAAGAAGTGGGTATGTTGATATTTCCCTTAATATCCTTTCTGTCAGAAATACTATCTAACCGAAGGTTACCCTGATTATCATCAAACAAGAATGTTTCTCTTAATACATCCTGCGTGGCATTTATTTTTTGACCCCAATTACCATACGCACCAACGGTCAGCATCACTTTACTGTTCAGGGGAACTTTGTATTGTACTCCTGCATTAAAATATAAACCACCAAAATTTGTTTTTGTTTCAAAGTTGGCCTGGTAATAATCAACCGTATCATTGATCAGGCTTCTCCGGGTACTGTAATCTTTTGCTCCAAAGAAATAACCTCCGTTTATACCAACGCTCAATTTCTGTTCTCCAAATTTTGTTTTGCGGTTAAAAATGCTAAACCCCGTACCCATTGATACAAGATATGCGCCACCATCACCTTTATAACTTGTTACCGCACTGTCTATTGGCAAACCTGTAAGGGGATCTCTTAGCCTTTCATTACGAACAATATTATAGCTGATCCTTGAAACAGGACGTAATCCAAAACTTAAGCCCCAGTTATTCTTGAGAGGAACGCCAACCTGTATGTAAGAGAATAACGCATTACTGGCTGTAAACTTTTTTGGTGGTGATGTTTCCCTCAGTGTACGGTTTTCAAAATTTAATCCGATATCAAGAATGGCTCTTCCTGAAACTAATTTTTTAGACTTTTGTTCCAGCACCGCCTGGAAAGCAGAATAAGAGGCCGGGTTGCTAAAATTTATGGAAAGAAAATCTGTATAGCCAGCTGAAATGCCACCCATGCCTCTGCTGGTGATATGTGCCGGCGGAACAAGATCGCCGATGCCATACCGCGAATAAGGTGAATTATCCTGCGAAAAAACAGGTGAAACAGCAGTAAAAAACAAAACCAGGATCGTCAGGGATAAGCAGCGTAACGTCTTGATTCTCTTAGGGGTTATTAACTTCACTAATTGCATACAGACCTTTAAAGATTAAATCAGGGTCTGCAAATATCTTGTTTTTAAGGTGTGAAGCCAAATAGACTATATCGCCCCCGGTTAACAGCACGTTAAAGTTCCGGAACCGCTCCCTATAGGCATCTATAAAACCATCCATTTCTTTGGCCATGCCCAGTACAACCCCGGTCAGAATATTGGTCGTAGTATCGTACCCAATCAATGGCAAATTGCTATCAGCCTTTACAAGGGGAAGTTTAGCGGTGTAATAATTCAATGCTTTCAACCTCATTTCCATGCCGGGAGAAATGGCGCCTCCCACAAACTCATGATATTTATTTATAAAGTTATAAGTGACACAAGTTCCCAAACCAATAACGAAATTATTTTTACCGGGATAAAAATGAACCGCTGCTGCTGTTAATGCTAGCCTGTCGGCACCAATAGTTTCTGGTTTTCCTACCGGTGTGGTAAAGGCAACTTTGGTATGATGATTTAGTTTGTGAAATTTCGTTTTAGCGGCCAGTACCTCTTCAATAAAGGTGTTGTGATCTATAACAGAAGAGAGGATTGATTTTTTTGGTTGAAATTGGTTGATGAGTGATTGAATGGTTTCAACAGAATCGTCGGGCAGCACTTTTATTTCTTTCATTTCATCTTTATGAAAGATGGCTACTTTTTTCCTTGTATTGCCAAAATCAAAACAGAGTGTTACTGACATGATTATTTTTTTCAACGGGTTTATTTACCAAAATCAACCCCGCCCAGGTTTTTAAAATGTCCGTTTAGTTTTATTTTTTCTTTCAACTCTTCCATGCCGGCCAGCATCGGTATTACTTTGGTTAAATGCCGTTTTAAATATTCTTGCCGTTGCCTTTCATCGAGCAGTTTTAGCAGTTCATATTCTTCTTCTAA
>JBKJLR010000350.1:0-7538 GCA_046596865.1 Chitinophagaceae bacterium | reverse complement strand
CAGCCTAAAAAAGTAGAACTCAAAAATTTTAAAGGACAGGACAGTGACTTGGTTAAATTAGCATCTTCTGATTTTGATAAAATTAGCTACCCGATAAATACTGGAAAAGCCGCTAACCAGGCAAGTGCCCAAACCAGTGATTTATTTTTCCATAAAATTGACTCTGCTTCAAGCAATGGAGTTAAAACCATTTCTTTTACTTTAAAATCATCAGATAGTAGTGATTCTTACATCACTCATGAATTTACACTCAGGCCCAATGATTACATGATTGATTTCAATGTGAAAATGAATGGGGCCAATACTCTTCTTACACAGGGAACTATGAACCTGTCATGGCAGTATGCAGCAGCACAACAGGAATCGGATATTTCATTCGAAAAACAAAATACACAGGTTGGATACGTAAAAGACGGCAGTTTTGATTATCATACTATCGGCAAAAAAAGCAGTAAGAATTTCGATGAAGCTGTAAATTGGGTAGGGGTAAGGCAACGTTTCTTTTTTACCATCCTTGTCGCCAAAAATAATTTTACATCAGGAAATATGGAATGGACTGTTCCACCTGATACTGCAAAAACTATTGTAAGAGCTGTTGCTAATATGAAATTGCAGGTACCGGCAGGCACACCATCTGTCGTTCCGTTTAGTATTTATTATGGCCCTTCTGATTATCATATCCTGAAGAAGTATGATATGAAGTTTGAAAAATTAGTAAATCTTGGCCAGGGAATTTATTCCTTCGTTCGTCCTATTAATAAATATGTTATTCTCCCCATTTTTGATTTTTTAAAGACTATTGCTGGTGGCATGGGACTAGCTATTGCCTTATTGACCATCTTCATAAAATTGGTTACTTCTCCATTGCTTTATAAAAGCTATTTGAGTGGAGCAAAAATGAAAGTGCTAAGACCGGAAATTGCCAAATTGAAGGAAAAGCATGGCGACGACCGCCAGGCTATGAGTATGGATCAGATGAAAATGTTTAAAGAAGCAGGAGTTAATCCTCTCGGTGGTTGTCTACCCGCTTTATTACAGATCCCAATCTTCTTTGCTCTTTTCAGTCTATTTAATGCAGACGTTGGATTGAGAGGTGCTGAGTTTCTGTGGTCTAATGATCTCTCAGCTTTTGATGCGCCTATAAAATTTGGCTTTCATATTCCTTTGCTGGGTAGCCATCTGAGTCTGTTTAATATTACTGCTGTACTTACCAGTTTCCTGATATCAATCTACAGCATGAGTATGACACCGGACCAGAGTAATCCTGTGATGAAATACCTTCCTTATATTTTTCCCGTATTTCTTTTATTCTTCTTTAACCGTCTTCCATCGGCGTTGACCTGGTATTATACGGTTTCTAATATAGTCACCCTGGGGTTGCAGTTTGTTATTCAGACATATATTATTGACCACGATAAGATATTGGCAAAAATGGCAGAAAACCGGAAAAAGCCAAAAACTAAATCAAAGTGGCAGGAAAGGATGGAGCAAATGCAGGAGCAACAGAAAAAAATGAAAGAAATGCAGCAGAAGAACAGGAGGTGAATAGTTAAAATAATCTTAAGAAGAACCGGGTTTAGCCTTTAGCTACCCGGTTTTTTCGCTCCCTCTCAACAAAGTGGAGAGGGTTGGGGTGAGGCTGCAACTTATTGGCTACATTGGCACGTCTTTTACATAGTATAAGAAGATTACTACAAAAATGAAACACACAACATACATTCTTACTGCAATTGTCACATTGATATCCTCTATGCAATTGATAGCTCAGCGAAAGTTGACAGAAGCTACTATTTCTTATGATATTGTTATCAATACCAGTAATGCTAAGCCACAGGCTGCCGACCTCTTGGATGGTGCCACCAGTGTTATATATCTGAAAGGTAATTCAAGCCGCTCTGAAATGGTAAGCTCACTCGGCACTCAGGCTACTATTATTGATGGCAAAACAGACAATGTTGCCATATTAAAAGAGTATGGAGAACAGCGATATATGATCACATTGTCTCCGGACAACTGGAAACAATCAAATAAAAAATACGAAGGAGTAACGTTTACTTACTTTAATGAGTATAAAACGATAGCCGGTTATAATTGTCAAAAGGCAATTGGTAAGCTGGTAGATAATACAACTTTTACTGTTTATTTTACCAAAGATCTTGTGCCTGTAAATAAAGACTTTCAATACTTGAATAAGAATCTTCCAGGGTTGGCTATGCAATATGAAGCCGGTATGGGAAACATGAGTGTTACTTATACGGTTTCTAATATAAATTTTAACCCAGTGCTACAAGCTAAGCTGGATATTCCTAAATCAGGCTACCGGGTAATGACTTATGAGGAAAGTAAAGGGGCGGGAATAAATTAATTTCTGCGTAATTGGCGGTTACCAAGTTCAATTTTAACCTTGTTCAATATCACTTTCTTTTTTAGCGGTACGATATAAGTGGTATTACCTTTTTGATAGGTGACAGTGGTATTAAGGCTGATATACCTGTTTTGAGATTTAGTATTAATAACCTGGTTACCACGATAAGTATACCCAGATCTTAAAGAAAATGAACCTGGCTTAGCTGTTCTTGAAGAAAGAATAGAATTTTTAGGTAAATCAGATTTCTTTTTTCCGTCACCCAAGGTAGCAAAAGAAGCTATGGCTGTAACTGCCAGTAGCATCATAACTGCCAGCTTTTTGCCCATAAGATTCCATATTTTAAACTTGGGGTAGTTCATTGCGTGTAAAAGTAATCACAAAAAAGAATATAATACAAACCGTTTATCCAGAACTTTAATGGTTCATTAACGTAGATAGATGGGTAATTGTTATATCAGGTTGCCTAAAAAAAATATATTTTGCACATATGGGGAAAAATAGGCTCTTTATCAGCCGGTTTTTTTGGGTTAACTTGTTGGAAATAAAATATTTCAGGGGGCAAAGGGATTTTGCTGCCTGTTCCGGCTCTTTAACTCCCGATAGCTATCGGGATTTGCTCACCAAAACGTCCGATAGATGAAAGAAAACAATCCTTACCGGGAAGATCGGGAACAATTTCGGGAACTGCTTAAACAATACGAAAATTTCAAAAATGGCCGCAGCCATTCATTTATTGAAGAAGATGCCTTCGAAAAAATTATAGACTACTACCAGGAGAAAGAAGATCTTAAAAAGGCTATGGAAGCCGTAGAAATCGCCGCGGAACAATTTCCTTACTCCTCAATGCTGCTCATTAAGAAAGCTGACATTTTGCTAGCAAACCGCCGTTACCAGGATGCACTTGATATTCTGGAGCAGGCCTCACTGCTTGATGGTGGTGATATTAATCTATACATTTTAAAAACAGATGCTTACCTGGCACTGGACCAACAGGAGAAAGCCGTCGTATTACTGGAGGAAGCTTTGTCATTATTTGATGGAGAAGAGAAGATTGAGCTTCTATTTGAACTGGCAGATGTATATGACGATTATGAAGATTTCGACAAAGTATATGATTGTCTGAAAATGGTGTTGGAAGATGACCTGAATAATGAAGAAGCATTATACAAAATTTGCTTCTGGACAGATTTTACCGGTCGCAATGAAGAAAGCATACGACTTCACCAGCATATTATAGACGAATATCCCTACAATGAACTGGCCTGGTTTAATCTGGCTGCTGCCTACCAGGGATTGAAACTGTACGAGAAATCAATAGATGCTTACCAGTATGCGATAACTATTGATGAAAAGTTTGATTACGCCTATCGTAATATGGGTGATGCCTATATCAGGCTTCGGAAATATAAGGAAGCCATTGAAGTGCTGGAGAAAGTAAATGAATTGGCAAAGCCGGAAGATGTCATTTTCGAAGCTATAGGCCATTGTTATGACAGGTTGAAAAATTTTGCACAGGCTAGATTTCATTATCGAAAAGCATCGCACCTGCGTCAGGATGATAGCAAGTTGTTTTATAAAATAGCCTGCACTTATTTCAATGAAGGAAATTGGGAGAGTTGTATCAAACAATTAGAAACGGCCATGAAAATTCACCGCCTGCAATCTGAATACAACCTGCTAATGGGTGAATGTAAAATGCAGTTAGGTTTATTTAAAGATGCGGTGCAGTTTTTTTCAAATGTTGTCCGTATAAGACCCCGTAACATTACGGGTTGGGAATCATTAATTCGTTGCCTGTACAAAGCCGGGTATTTTGAAGAAGCATTGGAGCAAACTACAACGGCTTTGAAAGTTACCAATGGAAAACCTTTGTTCATCTTCTATAAGGCTTCTGTTTTATTTGCACTGGGTAAAACAAAAGAAGCCATCCTGCAATTAGAAGAGGCAATGAGGGAATCTCCCAAGCTTCTTAAAAAATTTGTAGAACTCAATCCCGCCATATTACAAAACCAGCTGGTAGTAGATGTAATAGCACGGTTCAAACGAAATAAATCCATTTGATAAACAGTCTTTTCCGGACCACCTTAAATCAGCATCACTCTGCTGATTCTTCCCTATTTTTGCGAGCATCCATAAGTTATTATTGATTTCAAAAAGAACCCAAATGAATTTTAATTTATCCCAAATTCCAGAAAGAAAAATAAAACCCCGTCAATCGGGATTAACGATGGTAATGGACAAAGGCCTGAGTGTAGAAGAGGCCAAAAATTTTATGAGTGCATCACATCCGCATGTGGATATTGTTAAGTTGGGTTTTGGTACATCCTTCGTTACTCCCAATCTGAAAGAAAAACTGGAAGTATATCGTAAGTATGACATTCCGGTATATTTTGGCGGTACGTTGTTTGAGGCTTTTTTGATCCGTAACCAGTTTGACGATTATATAAATGTATGCAGGGATTTTGGTATCAGTTATATGGAAGTAAGTGATGGATCTATCACTATTCCTCATGCTGAAAAATGCGGCTACATAGAAAAACTGACCAGGCATGGAATTGTTTTGAGTGAAGTAGGCAGTAAGGACGCTGCACATATCATTCCCCCTTACAAATGGATTGAATTGATGAAAGCTGAACTGGAAGCTGGGTCTGCCTATGTTATAGCTGAAGCAAGGGAAGCAGGTAATGTAGGTATTTACCGAGGCAGTGGTGAAGTAAGAGAGGGTTTGGTACAGGAAATACTAACACAGATACCGGCGGAAAAGATTATCTGGGAAGCACCACAGAAAGCACAGCAATTGTATTTTATTGAATTAGTGGGTTGTAATGCCAACCTTGGCAATATTGCACCATCAGAAGTCATTCCCCTGGAAACGATGCGTATCGGTCTGCGGGGCGATACTTTTAGTTTATACCTTGATAAAACTCTGAATGCCTGATGCGCCTGTTCGGATTAATTGGCTATTCTTTATCTCATTCTTTTTCTAAAAAATATTTTACAGAAAAGTTTGAAAAGGAAGAGATGACTGAATGTCGTTATGATCTATTTCCCCTAAAAACTATTGGCGAATTACCTTCACTACTAAACAATTTTCCTGAATTGGAAGGGTTAAATGTTACTATACCGTATAAAAAGCAAGTTTTCCCTTTTCTCCATACCAAAAATATTCCTGCCGGATTGGATGCATGCAATTGTATAAACATAACAGCAGGCAAACTGGTAGGTTACAATACGGATGTTACCGGATTTGAAAAAAGCTTAAGGCCTTTGCTGAAATCATCTCACAAAAAAGCATTGGTATTGGGAAATGGTGGAGCAACGTCAGCAGTAATATTTGTCTTAAAGAAATTAGGAATTGAGTTTACTATTGTAAGCCGCAAAATTCATGATGGATCTTCACTTGTTTATAAAAATTTGAACGAAAAATTAGTGAAGGAAAATACGCTTATTATTAATACCACTCCTTTAGGAATGTATCCTGATACAGATGATTGCCCCGATATTCCTTACCAGTTCATTTCTTCTACCCATTTGCTGTATGATCTTGTTTATAATCCTGTCAAAACATTATTTCTTCAAAAAGGGGAGGAGAATGGTGCAGTGATAAAGAATGGTGAGGAGATGCTGGTGCTACAGGCAGAAGAAAGCTGGAGAATCTGGAACAGCTGATTTCTATTGCAATAGTTTTTGTTTTACTTTTTCCGGAAGAGATACTACCTTTTTCTTTTCATAATCATAACAAACCATAGCAGTTTTAGCTGCCCCTACTATTATTTTTTTATTCCCTTGCGTTTGCCGAAGTGTCTCTAGCTTATAAAAAAGCTCAAATCCGATCTTGGAAATTTCTCTTGTTGTTACAGAAACAATTACCAGGTCACCATAAAATAATTCATTTTTAAATTCAATTGCCACATCTGCCATTATCATTCCGACGCCGTCAAAATTCATTTCAGTGGAGCCCAAACTTTTAAGAAACTGCATTCTTGCTTCATGTATTATGGATAGCACCGTATCATTACCCACATGACCGCCATAGTTAATATCAGTAATGCGAACAGGTATTTTACAAGTAAAGGAAAAATGCTCGGGCAAATCAATTTTTATTCTTGCCATGCCATTGTGTTTGCAATAAAATTAGGGAAAACAAAGACTGAACAGGTCAATTATCCTGCATGGAATTCACGAGGCTGAGAATATCCATAAAATTGCTGGAAGAATGGGTAGCAGAAGGGTTTGCAATTTTTTCTCTCCATTTCTTCATCTGATCAACACAATCTTTATCCTCCTCTTCGCCCGACACACAACAAACAAGTTCTTTGAGTTTTTTAGACATCCGGATAATTTTTCCATCGGGTGTCATAAGCATAATATAACGGTTGGAAATATCGGTAAATGATGTTTCTTCCGGCTCTTCATTTATCCCTCTTGTACCGGTGGGCTCATAATTATCTGATACAAAGAAGAAATCAGCTGCATTTTTTATTTTACTCCTCCTGGTAACCGCAACGTCCAGCCGGGCATACGTTTTTTTGCTGGCTTCCAGGGCTGCATCATTTCTGGCTTCCTCAAGTGAAGCGTTTATGTCCGACACAGCAATATTTTCGTCAGTAAAGTTTAGTGTTTTATCTTCTGATGTCTTTTGTGAATTCTCCCCTGGCTGGGTTGATTGCTGATTAGCTAGTTTTGGTTCTCCTGATTTATTGGTAAATATTGCAATCCCGCCCCAGGCTAAAAAACCAATGATTGCTGCAGCCGCAGCATATTTAATAAAAGGTGATATCCTTCTGCGTTCAACTGGTACTTCCTGCTCTGCATCCAACGAAATTTTTATCTTATTCCATGCACCCACAGGCGGAGCTATTTCAATGCCTGCAAGTTTCCCGGCGTATTGATCAACCAGGGCCGATTCATCCAATGCAACTGCAATATTTTGCCATACATAAACCGGCGGCGCTATTTGAATATTATAAAGTTTAGAAGAGATTTTTTCAGATAGTTCTGAATTGTCTAATTCTGAGGCAATTTTTTCCCAGGCGGCTGCCGGCGGAGCTACTTCGTAATTGTACATTCTATTGGATAATCCGCTGCTCATGATTTTGTTTTGGCGCCCCGTTGCTTGTCAATATGTGTTCTTACCATTTCCTGCAATATTACTTTTGCTCTTGACAAT
>JBKJLR010000088.1:0-6701 GCA_046596865.1 Chitinophagaceae bacterium | reverse complement strand
TATTACACCTGAAGAAGAAATACAAAGATTGCAATACCAGGCCGCCAGCTTTCATACCGGCAAGCGGCAAAGCAAAATAGGAAGGCCCACAAAAAAAGAGAGGAGAGATTTGGATGGATTATTTGAAGATTAACATCGATTACTATATTACATTTTCAATTGGTAAGTTTGTCCCATGCATATAGATATTCTCACCGTATTACCTGAACTATTAGAAAGTCCTTTTCAACACAGCATTATGAAAAGGGCACAGGAGAAAGGTTTGCTTACTGTACACCTTCACCAGCTTCGCAAATGGGCCGTGAATGAATATGGCATGGTGGATGATTACCAGTTTGGTGGTGGTGCCGGTATGCTCATGATGTGTGAGCCATTGGCAAATGCTATTGAAGAATTATCCCAGCAACGAACCTTTGATGAAGTAATTTTTTTAACACCCGATGGTGAATTGTTCGATCAGAAAATGGCAAACAGTTTATCATTAAAAGAAAATCTGTTGCTCATCTGCGGTCATTATAAAGGCATTGATGAAAGAATAAGACAACATTTTGTAACTAAAGAAATTTCCATCGGCGATTATGTACTCAGTGGTGGTGAGTTACCCGCTGCAATTCTGGTAGATGCCATTGGCCGTTTATTGCCCGGTGTGCTGAATGATGAAACCTCTGCCCTTTTCGATTCTTTCCAGGATAATATGTTAGCTCCCCCGGTATATACAAGACCAGAAGATTTTCGTGGATGGAAAGTACCCGATGTATTAATGAGTGGCGATCATAGAAAAATTGAAGATTGGCGGCATGAACAATCACTGCAGCGAACCAGCCAACGAAGGCCGGATTTATTGAAAGAAAATGAATAGATTGTTACTCAAATCACCATTCAGCCATTCATCCCGATAATTTTATCTTTTGGACTGAACTTATACGGCAACTCATTATTTTTCTTCATCTTGCATCAGGAGCCAAAACAACTATTAAGTGCTGAAATATTATTGCTTTTTTTTAGGACTACTATTTTTTTATTTTGGTGCTGTGGCACAGGATATTGATGTTTCAAAATACAGAGAACAATACCAGGTTTCGGTAAAAAAAATCTCTCAGCCGCTCAAACTCGATGGCGAATTAGATGAACCGGAGTGGATACAGGCTCAACCGGCCAAGGATTTTTGGCTAAAGTTTCCACGGGATGATGCAAAAGCAAATCATAAAACAGAAGCAAGGGTTTTGTATGATGATAAGTTTATTTATTTCGGTATCACCGCATACGACAGTCTGCCTCTGATCGGCCAATCATTAAAAAGAGATTCCCGCATCCGGGAAAATGATGGGGTTGGTATAATGCTGGACCCCTTTGGTGAAAAAACAAGCGGCTTTTACTTCACGGTTACCGCATTTAATGTGCAGGCTGATGATGTATTAAGTGGCAGTAGCAACGAGCTTTCTTTTAGTTGGGATAATAAGTGGTATTCGGAAGTAAAAAGATATCCTGATCATTATACGGTAGAGATTGCCATTCCTTTTAAAACTCTCCGCTACGATAAAAACCGTAAAAACTGGGGCATCAATTTTATCCGCAGCGATAAGAAAGCAAATGAATTTCATACCTGGACAAGAATACCGGTAAATTTTCCCAGCGTAGACCTTGGTTATCTTGGTTCATTGATCTGGAGTGAGCCTCCCCCCAATCCCGGAAGTAATATTTCTTTGATACCTTATGTTACCGGGAACATTACTCAAAACAAGGCAAACAATATTGGAACGAAAGGAGATTTTGATGCGGGTCTGGATGCAAAAATTGCATTGACCTCATCACTTAATCTGGACCTGACGGTGAATCCTGATTTCTCGCAGGTAGAAGTGGACAGACAAGTTACCAACCTTTCAAGGTTCAGCATTTTTTTTCCGGAACGGAGAAATTTTTTCCTGGAAAATAGCGACCTTTTCTCAAACTATGGCATTCCCCCGATCAGGCCATTTTATTCCAGGCGAATCGGTCTCGATCCTGAAGGCAATCCTTTACCTATCATTGCGGGAGCAAGAATAACAGGAAATGTGGCAGCAAGAACGAGGGTAGGCCTGCTGACCATGCAAACAAAAGCCAAGGGTGAGTATGCCGGGCAAAACTATTCTGCATTGACTGTGCAGCAACAAGTGCTGAAAAGAACAACTATAAAAGGATATTTTTTTAACCGGCAGGGATTTTTTGATGACCAGCATAAACTTACTGATCCGCTAGATGAATTTGGCCGTAATGCCGGCGCTGAAATAGCTTACCAGAATGAAAAAGGGGAATGGCAGGGCTGGCTGGGTTATCATCTTTCTATGAAACCGGACGTTTCAGCTAAAAATGCTTTTATAAACCTGGGCGGCGGATATTTCGGCAGATCCTTTACTTCATGGATAGATTTTGATAATGTAGGTACTAATTATTATACCGACATAGGTTTTGTGGGCCGTATTCAAAATTATGATGCACTCCGGGATACGGTGATCCGGTTAGGGTTCAGACAATTTTTTAATCAGAATTCTTACCGCATACTTCCCAAAAAAGGTAGCATCATCCAGCATCGCATTCAACTGGAAAACTTTTTTGTATTTAATCCTGATGGCTCCTTTAATGATAGAAATAATCAACTAAACTATAGTATTGAGTTTAAAAGCACCAGTTCTTTTGACTTCCGTGCTACTGCCTTACAAACTAATCTGCAATTCCATACTTCTTTTACCGATGGCGACCCATTACCTCCCGGTAAATACCGCTATAATCAATATACCACAAGATATTCAACAGACAACCGCAAAATGTTTTCATTCAGAACAGGATTGACAATGGGGAAATATTACTCCGGAAAATATCTGCAGTATTCAGCGGAAGCCACTTTCCGAAGCCAGCCCTGGCTCACCATTCAACTAAATGCTGAATATAATAAATTGAATTTCCCGGAACCGTATGGAAAAGAAGATTTTTTTCTACTGGCTCCCCGGATAGAGATTAATTTCAGCACTAAAATATTCTGGACCACTTTCATGCAATATAATACTCAGCGGAATAATTTTAACATTAATAGCCGTTTGCAATGGCGGTATAAACCAGCCAGTGATTTTTTCCTGGTTTATACAGATAATTATTACTCCGACCCTTTTCTGAAAAATAAAAACAGGGCATTGGTATTTAAGCTGAACTATTGGCTAAATCTTTAAGCAGCATTATCAAAAATTGCCTTATTGTATTTCCGCATCAATTTTCCCGGTTTTTTAAGAGAATGGCGACAGACAGCTCTCAAAATGATCAGGCTCACTATGCTGGTCCTGACTTAAATCATTAGCATCCCTGTACTATATCATTTTTATACACTTACCAGAAAGCTACTTTTGGTAAATAAAATAATAAATATGTATCCAGGAACAGCAAGCAACAGAAATATTCCCGCCAGGAAAACCAGGGTGCTTCAATTTAAAGAACCAAGGAAGGGAGAAAAGATATTGACGCCGGAACATAAAATTCCTAACGCTAATATATCTGAGACAACAACGGAATACTTTATTATCATGGCCACTTCGGGCTTACAGCGGGAGGATTTCAATATAGAAATAGCCCAATCAGTAATTACTATATCAGCCAAAAAAGAAACAACCTCTCTATGTTGTGTAAATGATAGGTGTGAGTATGATTATTCTGACTGGACAAGAGCTTTTGTTTTACCAACGGATGCAGACGGGGAACTTGCCCGGGCAGAATATCAAAACGGGGAACTAACCATTCATATACCCAGGAGTAGTAACAATGAGAATAAGTCAAAGGCAACTATTTATGTTTACTAATTTATCAACTATGCATTTGCACATTGGCCCTGATCGTCTTATCAGCGATATTCAAAAAGAATTCAATAACATGTTTCCTTTCCTGAAACTTGAATTTTTTAATAACAGGTCTTTTTCCAGATCTGGCTTTTCCGCTCAGAAAATTATTTCCCAAAACCGGAAAATTGGTGATACTCAATCGGGGATAGTAAATGCAAATATTGAAATTGGGGAACAAATGAAAGTGAATGAGCTGGAAAGTATTTTTAAAAACCAGTTCAGCCTGGCAGTCCAGGTATTTCGCAAATCAGGTAATATCTGGCTGGAAACGACGATGACAGATAACTGGACATTACAACAGCAAAATAAACATGGCAGGGAAATTTCTACAGGCAACACCATTATTAATAAAGCTGAAGACTATGATTTAAACCGGGATGCTGATCACTAATAGTTTATGATAAGTTTTGTTTTTGAAAATGACATTGCATTTACATACTAACTCTCCCTTGCATAAAATTCAGTCTGAGTTTACAAAAAATTAATAGAGCAGGTTTTGTAGTTTTTCCAGATTTATAATAGTAATCTTTCCTCCTTTTATTTCAATCAGTTTCTCTGATTTAAAATCGCTAAGGGTTCGTATCAGCGATTCGGTAGCAGTACCCACATAATGAGCAAAGTCTTCTCTGGAAATCTCGAGCGGTTTATTTGCACTTTCTGCATTAAATTTCGATTGTATATCCACCAGCGCCTTTGCCACCCGTTTACGAAGTGAGCTGTACGCCAGGTTCAGGAGCCGTTCTTCTTTTTCTTTTACATTTTGTGTAATGATGCGGATAAACTTGGCAGCAACATCCATATTGCTGTAAATCATCTGCAAAAAATCTTCTTTGGGTATCTGCATTATTTCTGCCTCTTCCAGCACAACTGCGGAATCATCATAATTTTTTTCTTCAATCAATGCCGGATAACCAATAAAATCACCATCACTGAAAAGATTTGTAATATACTCTTTACCATCATCGTGGGTCCTGAAACCTTTTACTTTTCCCTTTACCAGGTAATAGAGGTACCGGGGTCTTTTGCTTTCCTGGTACAATGTCTGCTTTTTTGTATAGCTTTCTACATCGTACTGGTCTGCCAGCTGACTTATTAATCCGGCATTTTTTACATCTTTAATAAATTGGTTGATCCCTTGTGGTGAAGGAGAGTACCGGTTACGCATTACAGCTGCTTTTTTCAATCTTACTTCAATAGCATTCAGCAGCTCGATATCCTCAAATGGCTTGGTTATATAATCATCAGCACCCATTTCCATTCCTTTTCTGAAATCGCTTCTTTCTGTTTTAGCCGTCAGAAAAACAAAGGGTATCTGCTCAGTCTCTGCGTTTTTGCGGAGCAAATGCAATACTCCATATCCATCTAACTCGGGCATCATAATATCGCATACAATTAAATCAGGTTTTTCTTTTTGCGCTATTTCCACTCCTTTTTTACCATTATCAGCTGTCAATGTTTTATACCCGGCCAGGTCCAATATCTCAGCGGTATTATCCCGGATGTCAGCATTATCATCAATAACTAAAACACACTTCATATCAGATTGAGTTTACAGGTATAGTAAAGTTAACCGTTGTCCCTTTATTTAACTCGCTTTGTAATTCCACTTCACCTCCCAGTAAATCAACATAACGCTTTACAATATGCAGTCCCAAACCGGTTCCTTGTATATTGGTGGCATTTGCGCCCCGGAAGAAACTGGAGAATAAGTGTTCCTGGTCTTCATTAGAAATACCTATGCCCTGGTCCGTTACAGAAATGATCGCTTTATCTCCATCTATTCTCCCTTTTACGATTATTACCGTTCCTTCCTCAGAAAACTTGATAGCATTGCTGAGGAGGTTAATTAAAATATTCCGGAATAATTTTTCATCCGTAAAACCATCACAGCCGAGGCAGTCAACCGTAAAACTTTGTCCTTTCTTTGAAATAGCTTTCATCTCTACTACTATATCAGCCATGATCTCTCCCAAATTTACTTTCTCTGATTTTGTATCTACCCTGCCATCATTCAGTTTTCCCAGCGAAAGAAAATCTTCAAGAATATCATTAAGATTATTCACTGATTTTTTTATCCGTTGTATATGCTTATCTCTTTTTCCCTGCTCATCTGTTTCTGTATATTTTGCCAACAGTGAAGCTGAAGATAAGACTGTAGTAAGTGGTGTCCGGAATTCATGGGAAGCCATGGATACGAAGCGGCTTTTAATTTCATTCAGCTGTTTTTCCTTATCCAGTGCCTCACTTAATTCCTCCTGCGATTGTTCCAGCTTTTGCAAAGCCTCTTTTAAAATCAGCGTTCGTTCTTCCACCTTTACTTCCAGTTCCGCATTCATCTGACGCATTTTATATGTTATTTTTTCCAGTTCCCCTTTTTGCCTCAGCATACTGTTTTCAATTTCCTTCCGCCCCGTAATATCAATAATAAATGCAATTACAAATAGCTCTTCGTTCCTCCTGTAATGACTCAAGCTAACTTCCACCGGCATGTCAGTCCCATCTTTCTTTCTTCCGTTCAGGTCACGGCCCTGCCCCATTACTCTGTTAGAAGGTTTATTGTGAAACCCTTCCCGCAACTGATGATGATGGGGTTTAAATTTATCAGGTATTAATATTTCTATTAATTGGCCGTTTAATTCGGATTGGGAATATCCAAACATTTTTTCCGCAGCCGGATTTGCCATTACAATATGACCAGTTCCATTTGTAAGAATAATTCCTTCAGTTGAATTTTCAAACAATGAATTCATGTGGTCCTGGTCAAGCATAGTAGCACATTTAGTTATTTATTTTAAAGTAAATATAGTGCAGTGCAACCAGTGCTTATATATTAAAAGAAAT
>JBKJLR010000300.1:0-5040 GCA_046596865.1 Chitinophagaceae bacterium | reverse complement strand
TGCTCTTGTGAAAAACTGTTCGCCTCCATCTATTCTTCTTGCTGATAATAATTCCTGTGTTCTTATTAATCCTAATTCAATTCCCTGTTCATCACCAATTAAATTTTGACCACCATCGCCTCTTGTCAATGATAAATACCCGGTGCGATACAATTTATCTTTTGATAAATAAGCGATCAGCCTGGTATTCTCATCATCCGGATGCGCAGCTATATATAAAACAGATCCTAATACATTCAGTTTTTTAATCGCCTGGTACATTTCTGCTGATGTCCAGCCGGGCGGGGCCTGGGCACTGAGATGAAAAGAAAGAAAGAAGGAAATAAAAAAGGCAACAATTTTTTGCATGTGCAGATAATTATTCAGCGAATATACTGTTTGTTAAAAAATTGGTAGAAACCGTTCAAATAAATAAAGCCGGCTTTATCAGCCGGCTTCCTCCAGTTATTTTAAATATTTCTTGTGGAAATCATTGCTCTGTAAAGAAAACGGCGTTACAAAACATCAGCTTCCCATTTTCCCAGAAATTACGGAACATCACATCATCTGCCAGGTAGCTGATACTTCCATTACCCATACGAAGCAAACCAAACAGTAAACCGTCTTTTAGTTTAGGCTGCAGCGTAGCGCCTACAAATCCAGCTACCTGATTTTGTTTTTTTATCACCCCCACATTCCAACCCTCTTTCATAAACTCGTACACTATATCATCCTGCTTTAAGGTGTAATAATAATCCGGGTAGCCAAATGCCAGCGGATTTGTATTATCCAATTGCACTTTCCAGATAGAGCCCGGTGTTGTTTCCGAAATAGCATCCCTTTCCCGGTCCTCATAGCTTTTTAAAGCAGCATAAGTGCTGGCACTATCCTTCTTATCTTTATTTGTGTCTTCCACTTTTTTTTGTTTAATACCCATTTCAGCTTTTGCCATTTGAAGTACAGCTCCATCCAATGCCACCACTCTTCCTCCCCTGTTGATCCAGGCTTTAAAATTGTCAAAGTCATCTTTGCTGCTAAGAAAACGGTAATTACCGTCCGGCATAATCAGTACATCAATCTCATTCCAGTTGGCACGGGCAATATCTGACACATTGATTAACGTTACCGGATAGTCAAGCTGCTGTTCAAAGAAATACCATATTTCACCGGCAGCATTAGCGCCAATACCATCACCGGTTACTAAGGCTACCCGTGGAGCTTTCAGTACATGCACCATATCACTGCCAAAATCAAATCCTTTATCAACGAAACCACTGGTTACGGGATGCAACCGGATATTATCTGCATCTGCAACTTCTTTTACTTTTTCCCAGAGGTTTTTTCCAAATTTATTATTAGATGTTTTTAGAATGATAATAGCTCCCCTGTCAAATTTATTGCCATTGATCTCAAATGGCTGATCTGAATAGCGTACCACTATTCCTTTTTGCAATAAGCGGCCAACCGTCTTCACTGTTTTTACACCATTCCAGGGAATTACATAGCCATATTCTGTTTCAGGGTTATTAATTTTTACTGGTGCTGGCCATGCAGAACCCACAGCAATTTTTTCTTTGGTGGCAAATGTGTTCACTCCATACGCATAGGGCAGTGACCAGGCAGTAATGTCATACGTGGCAGAATCGGACAGTTTTGATTTTGCCTCAAATAAAACTTTTACCATAGCCGAACGGGGTTGCTGTGAAGGGATCACAATGTCACTGTTACCTGCAGTAAATGTTTCCTCTCTTCCGGAAATATAATTAAACCCCTTTCCCGAAGCACCATTACCTGTACTATATTGAATCCCGTTTTTATCAAGCAACTGTACCAACTTATCAATGCGTTCCATGTTTCTTGTATCACTCTTAATTACATAAGTCTTGTACTCTCCCACCCCGTTGCTCACTGCATCATTAAAATATTTATGAAATTCTTTAACGAGTTTGTTAGCATTTATAGATGAAATTTCTACGGTACTTAATGAAGTAGTAAAATGATGTTCAGCCCTGTCGGCCAATGTAAGGGTGTCGCCTTCTGAATTAATAACGCCAAGCCCGGCTCCTATGCCACCCTGTTCATACGTCATACCAATAGAACCATTATAAATTGGGTATGTGTCACCATACGATGGATAAAATAGGTCAAACCTCGTTTTAGTAAAATAAAGCCAGCCATTCCTGTCAAAATATTTTGCATGATTTCTTCCGATTGTTGTCTGAAAATCTCTTTGCCAGGAAGTGATCACTTCATGAAAAGGTTCAGCAGCGGGGGCAAAATAATAGGGGTTATTGATTCCCTGTTCATGAAAATCCACATGAACCTGTGGCATCCATTTTAAGTACATTTTTAGACGATACTGTGATTCTACTTGTGTTTGCCAGACCCAGTCCCTGTTCAGGTCAAAATTGTAATGATTGGTTCTGCCACCGGGCCAGGGTTCCCGGTGTTCTCTTGCTATTCTTTTCGGATTCATATCTTTTCCCACCACCGAATTGAACCAGTTTACATAACGGTCCCTGCCGTCAGGGTTGAGGCAAGGGTCTATTATCACCAGGGTATTTTTCAACCACTCTTTTGTTTTCGTATTGGAAGGATCAACCAATGCATACAGTGTCAGCATAGATGCTTCCGAAGAAGATGTTTCATTACCATGCACATTATAACTTAACCACACGATTGCCGGGGCATTTTCTTCTATAGCGGCCGCTTTATCCTTTGCCAGGTTTGCCAACCGAAAGTTATTCATCCGTATGGCTTCCAGGTTTTTCATATTATCAGAAGAACTTATAAAAGCTAACAGTAACGGCCTTCCCTCATTCGTTTCGCCGTATTGCTCTAATTTAATAATACTGTTGGCCGCTACATGATTAAAATAATTAACCAGCTTATAATGGGGTGTATAGCGACTACCGATCTTATACCCTAAAAAATCTTCCGGTGATTTTAATTGTGCAAAGGAAATTCCTGTAATAAATAGTAATAGAAAAGAAGAGAAAAATCGTTTTTGCATGATTTAGTATTTAAGCAATTTAAGATATGCAAATGTAGGCAACCCGTTTTCACAGCAAATAAAAAAGCTACCGTAAAAAATACGGTAGCCTGGTTATAAAAATGAATAAATTATTTTTTTGTTGGCAGTTCAAGTTTTAAACGGGCAAAATAGTAAGCTCCGTTAAAGCCCTGCTGCTGTACCCTCCGGCTAAATACAAATCGTCCTGAACTCATATTGCCGCTATGCGTATGCCTGTCCTGGTAAACATCCAGCAGATTATTAGCGCCGATCGTAATGGAAAATTCCTTCTGTATCTGGTAAGAAAGCGAAAGATCTGTTACCAGTTTGGAATCAAACACCTGGTCCAGGGTTTCCCTTACATTGTTATTAAACGCATTCATAGGGAATGCGCCGGGGTTATCAGGATTAATAGTAGGATCCAGGTATTCCACTTTTCCAAAATTCACAAACCGAACCATTGCTCCAAACTTGCTTACCTTATAATTAAATGTAAGACTCAGCTTGCTATTAGGATTGGCAACTTCAATACGGCTTTGATCTTCCCTGTTAAAGTAATTACCTAATTGCCCGGTGCCGACTAAGACTGGCGAGGCTTTGATGATGGGCTTCCCATCAGCACCTTTTTTTACTTCGTTATCGATGAAAACAGCAGCTAATGTAGCCCTCAAAGAATGTTTGCCGGAAAACTTTGTACTATAGGAGAATACAGTTTCCAATCCCCGGGCACGGGTATCAATTGCATTGGTAAAAAAATTGGCGGTACCAGCTCCGGCTGCATCTAACTGTGCCTGCAATTGTGCATTGCCTCCACCAGTGAAATTGTTGGTGAGCACTATCCGGTCTTCAATATCTATCTGGTAGGCATCAATAGTAAATTCAAAACCTTTAAATGGTTTGGCTGTGATACCTGCTGAATAACTTTTACTGGTTTCTTCCTTTAAGGTGGGTATTCCAAGTATTTGAGCAGGAACACTCCCATTAGTAAATGTGCCTGCCTGAATTGGCATCAATGGGTTACCAACAAACAGCGTACTTGTTCTTTCATAAAATCGCTGTTGCATGGAAGGTGCCCGGAAGCCGGAGGTTATAGATGCTCTTAGATTGAAGGCGTCGCTAAACTTATAACGGCTGGCTAATTTATAATTTAGCGTCGAACCAAAGTCGCTGTAATTTTCAAACCGTAATGCACCCGTCACCAAAAAATTATTGGTAAAATCCTGTTCCAGGTCAATATAAACAGACTTAGCATTGCGGTTGTTGTCATTAGATTTTATAAATCCGGAAAACACCTGGGCACCGGCTGCAGCCGCTGTAGGAGGGTCATAATTTTTATAAGAAGCTTCCTCCCCGCCCCTTACTTTGAAATTTTCGAATCTTAATTCAACACCACCGGCTACGTTAAGCCCTTTCATCACATCATATTTCCTGGAGAGATCGGCATTGAAAGTATTTTGTCCAAATTTCAATCCCCCGGCATCAAAGGAGGTCTGCCTGTTTCCGGCAATAAAAAACTGTGAGTAATTAACTGAATTGTCAATGGTAAAATCAAACTTACTCCTGCCATAGGTATAACTGAAGTCCGCATTCCATAGGTTAAATTTTGTACGAATACCCAGCGAAGTGGATAAATCATTAACATCAGAATTTATGAATGGTAAAAAACCATTGGGATAAATAGAAAAAACCTGTGGGGCATATATTTTTGCATTACCGGGAATGCCATTTGGATAGCGATAAAAACCAGCAGCTCTTCCATCCTTTTTACCATACCCGCCAAAAGAATAAATTTCTGACTTTTCACCCAGGGGATAAGTAAAATTATAAAAAATATTTCCTCCCTTCATTTCAGAGTTGCCGACATACATATCAAAGGTATTTCTCGTCTGCCCTCTTGCAGCCATAATAGAATCATCCCTATCCACTCCATTTACATTAGGATAAACTCTGCCGGTAAAAGTTCCTGTCCTGTTGGTGGCGTCCCTTTTTATATATTCCCCGGTAATGTTCAGAGAGCCACGGTTTAATTTAAAGCCATACCCTACAGA
>JBKJLR010000311.1:0-3319 GCA_046596865.1 Chitinophagaceae bacterium | reverse complement strand
GTCCATACGGATTTTATGATGCCTTTAGTTTAAAAGACCTTTGGTTTGCCAATTCTACACTTGCGATAGATCAGGGTCCTATTATAGTAATGATAGAGAACTACCGCAGTGGTTTATTGTGGAACCTCTTTTCTGGTGCACCGGAAATAAAAAATGGATTAAGAAGACTAGGCTTCACAGCGCCTTATTTATAGATCAGGGTCTGAGGAAGAAGGATAATATAATTTTCAAAATGGCATAAGGAGCATGTATGAAAACAAAGTTTTTGACTTTTATTTTATCTATTACATTATTCGCTGTAGTCGGGTGCAAAACAGGTAAAAATGTAACGGTTCAAAAAAGCGAAAATGTTGCTACTTCTGACACCGCCTTATTCCGGCTGGTTCAACAACAAACTTTTCAATATTTCTGGGACGGAGCTGAACCGATAAGCGGATTGGCGAGAGAACGATTTCATGCTGATGGTATTTATCCGCAGAACGATAAAAATATTGTAACAAGTGGTGGTGCAGGTTTTGGAGTGATGGCAATTTTAGTGGGTATTGAAAGAAATTTTATTTCAAGAGAACAAGGCAGAAAACAGTTGGAGAAGATTGTTCATTTCCTGGAAACCGCAGACCGCTTTCATGGTGCTTGGCCACACTGGTGGAATGGCGAAACAGGAAAGGTAAAACCATTTAGCAAAAAAGATGATGGAGGTGATTTGGTGGAAACATCTTTTATGATACAAGGGTTACTATGTGTCCGTCAATATTTTAATACGGGTAATGATGCAGAGAAACAATTGGCGGCAAGAATTGATAAATTATGGAAAGCTGTTGAGTTTGATTGGTACCGCAATGGTAAAAATGTTTTGTACTGGCATTGGAGTCCCAATAATGGCTGGCAAATGAATTTAGCAGTTCGTGGATATAATGAATGTCTTATAATGTATGTGCTGGCTGCCTCATCACCCAACCACTCTATCCCCGCAATAGTATATCATGAAGGATGGGCAGAAAATGGAAAGATAAATAGCACTTCGTCATATAGTGGCTATACCTTGAACATGCATTACCAGGGCAACCCACCACAGGGCGGTCCACTGTTCTGGGCACATTATTCTTATCTTGGTCTTGACCCCAGGGGGTTGAAAGATAAATATGCTGATTACTGGGAAGAAAACAAAAGTTTATCGCTTATCAATTATCAATGGTGTGTTGATAATCCTAAAAAATTTAAAGGCTATGGCAAAAACAACTGGGGACTCACTTCCAGCTATTCAATACAAGGATATGCGGGTCATGCCCCGAATAGGGAGAATGATCTGGGTGTTATATCGCCAACGGCAGCTTTGTCATCTTTCCCCTACACACCTGCACAATCAATGGCTGCTATGAAACATTGGTCCGCCGACGGGCGGATGAAAGCTATGATCTGGGGACCATATGGTTTTTATGACGCATTCAGTGAACAGGAAAATTGGTTCCCACCAAAATACCTGGCGATAGACCAAGGACCTGTAATTGTGATGATGGAAAACTATCGAACGGGATTATTATGGAATTTATTTATGAGTTGCCCTGAGATAAAACAAGGATTGAAAAAATTAGGATTTGAAAGCCCTCATTTAATAAAATAGAATATTTAATCGGGGTAATAACATTTATTTATTCAAAGATTAAACATAAGAGATGAAGAAAATTATTTGTATAGTATTCGCTTTTGTTTCGTTAACAGCCGTTGCACAAACATCTGGTGTTGCCAGGATGAATACGTTTGTGAGTAATCTGATGAAGAAAATGACACTGGAAGAAAAGATTGGACAGTTGAACCTGTTAACTCCCGGAGGCGGTGTAGCAACCGGTGCCGTAGTTAGCAGTGATGTAGAAAAGAAGATCATAGAAGGAAAAGTAGGCGGCTTGTTTGGTATAACTGGGGTTGATAAAATAAAAGTGGCACAAGACTTTGCGGTGAATCAAAGCCGGTTAAAAATCCCGTTGATATTTGGTTCTGATATTATTCATGGCTACAAAACTATTTTTCCCATCCCATTGGGTCTTTCCTGCAGTTGGGATATGAAAATAATTGAACAAAGCGCAAAAATTGCAGCTATGGAAGCAACAGCTGATGGCTTATGCTGGAACTTTTCACCCATGGTTGATATTGCCCGTGATCCCCGCTGGGGGCGTATCGCCGAAGGCGCCGGGGAAGATCCTTATCTCGGTTCACAGGTTGCTGCAGCAATGGTAAGAGGATACCAGGGAAATGATTTTGAAAAAGGTAATACACTGATGGCTTGCGTAAAGCATTTCGCATTGTATGGCGCCGCCGAAGCCGGAAGAGATTACAACACCACCGATATGAGCCGGGTAAAAATGTATAATGAATATTTACCACCTTATAAAGCTGCCATTGATGCCGGAGTGGGATCGGTGATGAGTTCGTTCAATGAAATTGATGGTATCCCCGCTACAGGTAATAAATGGTTGCTAACAGATTTATTGAGAAAGCAATGGGGCTTCAAAGGTTTTGTAGTATCTGATTACACATCAGTAAATGAAATGACAGCTCATGGTATGGGTGATTTGCAAACAGTATCTGCTCTTTCATTAAAGGCAGGACTTGATATGGATATGGTAGGTGAAGGATTTCTAACCACTTTGAATAAATCATTGCAGGAAAAGAAAGTAACGGTGCAGGACATTGACCAGGCCTGCCGTCGTATTCTTGAAGCAAAATATAAACTTGGATTGTTTGACGACCCGTACCGGTATATTGATCCCACCCGGCCTGCAAAAGAAATCTTAACAAAACAAAGAAGACAAGAAGCAAGAGAAATTGCTTCCCGGTCTTTTGTATTATTAAAAAACGATCCCCTTCCGGGGCGGTCAGGGATGAATATACTACCGCTGAAAAAAAATGGAACGATTGCATTAATTGGACCCCTGGCAAATGACCAAAGCAATATGTTGGGAACATGGGCAGTATCTGGTGATTCAAAACTTTCTGTAACAGTAATGGAAGGAATAAAAAATGTAGCAGGGAGCAATGTCAATATTCTTTATGCAAAAGGAGCTAATATTTCCAATGATACCCTGTTTGCAAAAAAAGTAAATGTATTTGGAACAAGAATAGATATTGATAAACGAACAGCAGATGAGATGCTGAATGAGGCATTGGAAATGGCCAATAGATCGGATGTAATAGTAGCAGTAATTGGTGAAGCTTCAGAGATGAGTGGTGAAGCAGCCAGCCGTACAGACATTACCATCCCGGAAAGTCAGAAAAAATTAATAAGGGCATTGGTAAACACGGGGAAGCCTGTTGTGCTCGTAAT
>JBKJLR010000123.1:0-5252 GCA_046596865.1 Chitinophagaceae bacterium | reverse complement strand
TTTTTTACTTAACGGTTTTTGCCATTCACCATTAATGAAAAGATCATATTGTTTATTAATGGTAGCTGCACTTTTGCTTTCCGGTGCAGGCGCATAGGTCCATGAAGTATCAAACTTCAATTTGATGGTGTTACTTTTCTTCTTTGCAATTGCTTTTGCCATGTAAAAAATTAATTTATATTACCAACGACATTAACTCCGGTCATCGTCTGTTGCGTCGCACACTTCAAGGGTTCTGTTCGCTATTCAACCCCATCCCGACCTTCCCCTAAAGGCAGAAGGCCATCCTTGCACAGCCCTTGCTTTTCAAGGAGTCTTTATTTTCCAGCGATATTCTTTCAACAAGTTTATAGTTGAAAAGAATGATTGACCTAAGTCTCCCTTTTAGGGGGACAGGGGGTTTAATCCACACTAAAATAATTTGCACTCTGGTATAATCCAGTTTTCTCTTTCACTATCTGCATCAGCACATCATTCGCTAAACTACTTGCCCCAAATCGGAACCAATGATTATTCAGCCAATCTTCACCCAGCACTTCCTTTACCATTACTAAATAATGTAATGCAAGTTTTGATTTGGAAATACCCCCGGCAGGTTTCATCCCAATCATTTTCCCGGTTTTATAATAAAAATCCCTGATAGCTTCCAGCATTACCAATGTTACCGGCATAGTAGCGGCAGGAGAAATTTTCCCGGTTGAAGTTTTAATAAAATCCGCCCCGGCATGCATAGCAATATCACTGGCCCGTCTTACTTTATCAAAGGTGCCGAGTTCACCTGTTTCTAAAATTACTTTTAATCTTGCTTCGCCACAGGCTTCTTTAATGGCCGCTATTTCATCAAACACAAAATTGTATTCTCCTGCATGAAACTTTCCCCGGCTGATCACCATATCCACTTCATCAGCTCCCTCGTTTACCGCATATTTTGTATCCCTGATTTTTATATCTTTCGGCGCTTGCCCACTAGGGAAGGCAGTAGCAACTGATGCTACTTTTATTCCAGAATCACCTAATGCTTTTTTCGCCACTTTAACCATAGAAGGATAAACACAAATTGCTGCTACCGTTGGAATGGCCCCCTCCGTCTCCCCCCTAAGGGGAGTGTATGCATCATGCGGATGCATGGCTTTATAGCAAAGCTGTTTTACTTTTCCGTCTGTATCTTTTCCTTCAAGCGTTGTCAGGTCAATCATGTTCAGTACCAGCTTCAGCCCAGTCATCTTAGATTCTTTCTTAATACTTCGCTTGGTAAAACGGGAAGCTCTTTCTTCCACACCTACCTGATCTATACGGGGAGAAAGAATAAAATCAGTACTTATTTGTAAGGGTTTGACAACCGCCATATATCATACATTATTAAAGTGATCAAAGATAACCAAACTTGCTGGAACCCAATAGCTCTCCCAGGCTGTAGCACCAAGCCAATTCACAAAGATTTGCCTCTTATAAAGTCTCCCTTTTTCTTTGCCTTATTTACTTTAAATTCGGCACCCGATAGCTATCTGATTTTTTTTTAGCAAGTATTATTTAAAAAAACATCTAACAAATAAATTAAACTGAAATGAGAGAAACCAACTTTTTTTTCAAACTGGTTTTTGTACTCGTCTTTTTACCCGCATCATTAGTTGTTCAGGCACAGGTTACTTACCCCGAAAACGGGGTGGCTGACCCCCGGCATGGTCACTATGCCTTTACGAATGCGACGATTGTAAAAGATGCAACAACCACATTGACCAATGCCACACTGGTTATTAAAGATGGACGAATTACTGCTGTAGGCTCAGGGCTAAAAGTTCCTGCTGGTGCGGTAGAAGTCGACTGCAAGGGCAAATACATTTATCCTTCCTTTATTGACATTTATGCTGACTATGGCATAGCCGCCCCTGCGCAAAGAGCTATCGGTGGTGCTGCCGGCGGCGGTGGATTTAATTTTGCGCAACAACCACAATTAGAAACAGCTACCAAAGGTGCCTATGGCTGGAATCAGGCTATTAAAAGTGATGCAGATGCCTATAGAGTTTTTACTGTCGATGACGCAAAAGCCAAACCTCTTCGTGAAGCCGGATTCGGTGCAGTGCTTTCTCATGTAAGGGATGGTATTGCCCGCGGCACCGGCACAGTAGTAACCCTGGCCAATGAAAAAGAGAATCTTGTAATGATTAAGGAAAAAGCGTCAGCACATTATTCATTCAGCAAAGGAACATCTACACAAAGCTATCCCAGTTCAATGATGGGTAATATTGCATTATTACGTCAATCATATTTGGATGCACAGTGGTATAAAAGTAAACCACCATTGGAAGGAATTAACCTCAGCCTGCAGGCATGGAATGATGTGCAGGGGTTGCCACAAATTTTTGATGCCAGCGATAAATGGAATGATTTGAGAGCCGATAAAATAGGCGACGAGTTTGGTGTGCAATACATTATTAAAGCCGGTCAGAATGAATACCAGCGGATAAAAGAAATGAAAGCTACCAATGCCACATTCATTCTGCCTCTGAACTTTCCCCAGGCACAGGATGTGGAAGATCCAGCCGATGCCAGGTTTGTTTCAGTAAACGATATGAAGCATTGGGAACTGGCACCCACTAACGCTGCAGCATTTGAAAAGGCGGGCATTCCTTTTTGCCTGACGACAGCAGACCTCAGAAGTTTAAATACTTTTTGGAGCAGTTTACGCAAAGCAATGGAATATGGACTGAGCGAAAGCAAAGCATTGGAGGCATTAACAAAAACACCAGCTACCCTTTTGAGTGTGTATGATAAAGTAGGAAGTCTTGATGGAGGTAAACTGGGGAATTTTTTAATTACAAATGGACCCCTTTTTAATGAAAAAACGATCATTCTTCAGAACTGGGTACAGGGTATAAAATATTTGGTGAAAGAAGATGCAGCAAGTGCCGCCGGAACTTATGCCCTAACTGTCAATACTCCTTCCGGAACAGAAAAATACACCCTGGAAGTGAAAAGTGCAACCAGTATTACCATGTTTGCAAAAGATACAATGAATTCCAAGTTCAGTTTTGATGGAAAGCAGGTAAAGATCAGCTATGCGCCCATGGCCCGCCGTCAACGGGGTGCTACTAATCCCGGACAAAACACAGATTCAACCAGGAGACCTGTTATGGATTCAGTTCGCATACCAGATGTAGTAAATAAACCGGAAACCAGTCCCGAAAGAATGCGGGATACAACAAGCAGACCTGCTAATATGCAGGGTGGCAGCTTTCCAAGAGGAGCCGGCACAACGGACCCATCTTTGCCGGCATCAGCTACCCGGCTCAGCGGAATAAGTAATGGAACTGAATGGAATGGTACAGGAACTGATTCATTGGGCAATCCATTAACATGGACAGCTACGCTGGTAAAACTATCAGCAGTTAAACCCGACAGTGTAAAGAAAAAAGATATTCCAAATGTTGGCAAAGTAGTTTATCCATTTGAACCCTTTGGCTGGGAAGCAGACCAGGCTCCCAAACAAGAAACTATCCTTATAAAAAATGCTACCGTCTGGACAAGTGAAAAAGAAGGTGTGTTGCAAAATTCTGATGTGCTGATCAAAAACGGAAAAATAGCAGCTATTGGTAAAAATTTATCTGATGCTTCTGCAAGAGTGATTGATGGCACAGGTAAACATGTATCACCCGGTATTATTGATGAACATTCTCACATTGCCGCCGCTTCTATTAATGAAGGAGGGCAAAGTGTAACATCTGAAGTCCGTATTGCTGACAACTTAAATCCCGATGATATAAATATCTATCGCCAGTTGAGCGGTGGTGTTACAACTTCTCATATTCTGCATGGCTCTGCAAATGTTATCGGCGGACAAACCCAATTGATAAAACTCCGCTGGGGGGCCAATGCTGAGGATTTGAAATTTAAAAATTGGGATGGGCAGATAAAATTTGCTTTGGGTGAAAATGTAAAACGTTCAACATCATCAATCAGTAATTTTTCTAACAACAACCGCTTCCCTGATACAAGAATGGGAGTGGAGCAGGTACTGGTAGATGCCTTTACAAGAGCTAAAGGGTATAAAAAAGAATGGAGTGAATATAACAACGCTAAGGACAAGAAAGGTATTGCTGCTCCCCGCCGCGACCTGGAGCTGGAAGCATTAGTTGAAATTTTAGACAAGAAAAGATTTATTACCTGTCACTCTTATGTGCAAAGTGAAATTAATAGTGCCATGGAAGTGGCAAACAGAATGGGATATACAGTCAACACTTTCACACACATATTAGAAGGATATAAAGTAGCTGATAAAATGCTCAGGCATGGCTCATTTGTTTCTACCTTTTCTGATTGGTGGGCATACAAAATGGAAGTCGAAGATGCTATTCCTTATAATGCTGCTATTATGCAGAAAGTGGGATTAACTGTTGCCATCAATAGCGATGATCCTGAAATGGCACGCCGCTTGAACCAGGAAGCTGGAAAAATTGTGAAATATGGAGGTGTTACAGAAGAAGAAGCATTAAAAATGGTTACACTTAACCCAGCTAAGATGCTGCATGTGGATGACAGGGTAGGAAGTCTTAAAGTTGGTAAGGATGGGGATGTGGTAGTATGGACTGAAAATCCTCTCAGTATTTATGCAAAATCAATGTACACTATCGTTGATGGCATTATTTATTTTGATCGTCAGAAAGATGAACAATTGCAAAAGCAGGTAGATGCAGAAAGAACAAGACTGGTAAAAAAACTGAATGGTGAAAAAAGAAGCGGTGCTCCCACCATACAAGCAATTCCAAGTTATCAAATTATGCATACCTGCAGTGATCATGGTCACAGTCATGGTTTGCTTGTAATTGATACAGACGATATTAATAACGATTAAAAAAAATGAAATGCGAAAAATATTTTTAGCCATAACAACCTGTTTTTTTCTGACAGCAAATGCACAGGAAACGGTTTTGCCTGCTCTCCCGCAAAAGGGAATTATAATCATAAAGAATGCGACCATTCATGTTGGTAATGGAAAAATAATAACGAATGGCTCTATTAAAATAAAAGACGGGAAAATCGAAGAAGTGGGAACAAATATTTCTATTCCCGCCGATGGTGCCCAGGTGGTTGATGCTGCCGGTAAACATGTTTATCCGGGTCTTATTTTACCTACGAGTAATCTTGGCCTCGTCGGCATATCTGCTGTAAGGGCTTCCAATGATGTACAGGAAATTGGCGAATTCAATCCCAATGTCCGTGCTATAGTTGCTTATAATACAGATTCAAAAGTTATC
>JBKJLR010000015.1:0-3376 GCA_046596865.1 Chitinophagaceae bacterium | reverse complement strand
CTCTGGTCATTTTCCATTTTTTACTATGCGAATTAAAACCATTCTACCAGTGACGAAACAGGTGACGGCCCTCCCGCCACAGCACCTTCTGCACTTTTATTTTTTTTAAAAGCGCTGGGCTTTGTTCCTGTTGTTTTTTGTTTATCCTGCAGTTCTTTTATCTTTCTTTCGCTTTCTTTATTTCTTTCATCCTGCTTCCGCTTTTCTTCTTCAATTTCTTTTTGTAAATCAGATTTATTGGTGCTGTCAGTTGCCGGGTAACGATACCCGTTGTCAGGCTGTGTTGGTATAGTTCCGTTCATATCCTTTAATAGCCCATCAGTACCCATAATGTAATCCACATTTGATGCGTAGCCAAATGCCTCATCATCTACATTCCAATCCATATTCCTTTTTCTTCCCCTGCGGTTATTTTCATTGATGGTAATATTAAAAGCATGAAGTTTTTCTATCGTTTCATCAAACCGTATTTTTTTACCAGCGGGTACCCTTATAATAACTATTACCTGCTGGCCCCTGAATTTTGTTTCCTTATCAATGGCAATATGGCTTCCCAGGTCAAGTACACTATCCTGGTATAAAACTTTGAACTGTATTTTTTGTGCTTTGCTTTCTGCATCGGCAACTGTTCTTCCCCTGCTATATTTTTTAATCTCTATATGATAATTACCATCATCACTTAATAATACATCTTCGATTTTCACATTGGCAATTTTCAATGTGTCTTTTGTAATGTCGAGTCCTTCCCCATCTATATCCACCCAGGGCATAGAGCCACTGTATTCTACCTCAGGTTCACTTACTTTCACAATCATTTTACTGTTTAGTGGTTGAGTTATTGTTATTTCGCTGGCTGGTCTTTTATAGTTACTCATTCTGAAATCATTCACCAGGCTTGCAACAAAAAGAGTAGCACTAACCCAACCTAACGTCCACAGACCACCAAACGTCCATCCGAGATAATTATTCTGCGATTTTACTTTCATAATACGGCGGAGCAGCCAAACAATAAAGCCAATCAGCGGAACACCTAAGAAAAATATAAGTGTACCCCAGGCATAAAGGTTTTGCCAGAAACCATCCAGAAGAAAGTTTTTTAACGGCCACACACTAACTCCTCCGATCAGTAAACCAATTAATCCTACAAACAATGCAAAAGCTATAGTACCTGCGATAAATAAAAAGAACGCTTTAAAGAGAACACCAATAATATGACCCAGTCCACGACTACTTCTTCTCACTGCGTCATTGGCTTCGCTTGCAAATGTTTTTCCCCTGGTACCTGCAAATTCTTTTGCTTTGGTGCTGAAATGCTGAGCAGACTCTTTTACTTCTTCTGTCCAGCCCTTCATTCTTTCTTTCATATTGTCCATTCCTTCTCTCACATTTTGACGAATACGGTTTACGTCAACTTTTTCCCCTCTCATTTCCATTTTCTGGTATTCGCTGTTTGCCTCCGGCAATACAATCCACAATACTATATAAGCAAGGATGAAAGTTCCTGTTAATGAACCAAACACAATATTGGGAACTATTGAGCCTTCATGAAAAAATGGCCAGCTTAACACACCAAACAATATATTTAATACAATCGGCGCTGCAAATATTAAACGTATGGTAGATGCATTTCTTCCAAAATAAGCACCCAGGCCACCCGCCACACCACTGATTACCTTGTCATCGGGATTACGATATAATTTTTTTCCAAAAAAATTGCCCAGATCTTTTGGAGGTAGTACCATCCATAATATAATATATGCGAGGAAACCTAATCCAAAGCCACCAAAACTTATGATAGCAAAAAGGATACGGACAATTGCCGGATCAATACCCAGGTAGTTAGCTATACCACTACACACACCAGCGATCATTTTATCTCCACTGTCACGGTATAGCCTGCTTTTTTCTCTTTTTGAATAGGTGTAATCATTCCCTGCATTTGTTTGCTGAAATGATGGGTTGGCTGAGGGAGAAACATTTTCTTTCTCTTCTGCTTCAAAATCCTCCACCGTCCCCATGGATGCAATCACTTCATTAACGTCTTCATCCGTTACAGCAGCCGCTCCTTTGCGGATTTTCTCATGGAGTAATTCGGCAATGCGGCTTTCAATATCATTAATAATTTCATCCCGGCTTTCTTCTTTAGCAAAATACCGGCGCAAACTTTCTATATAAGACTGCAACTTTTCATAAGCAGAATCTTCAATCGGGATAACCCGGCCGCTTAAATTGATGTTTATGATCTTTTTCATTTTATAATTATTTGGTTGAAGTAGGTTGGTTAGTTGTTCAATGGCTCATCGGATCTTTTGCTGGTCAAAGCGTTTACTCCGTTTGACAATTCGTTCCAGGTTTGCTCCAGCTCTTTATAGAAATTGCTGCCCTTTTCCGTTAACGAAAAATATTTTCGGGGTGGACCCGAGTTACTTTCTACCCATCGATAGGTTAGCATATCTGCATTTTTTAACCGGGTTAGGAGAGGATACAATGTGCCTTCCAGTATTTGCAAATTGGCTGCCCGCATTTCTTCCACGATGTCACTGGGATATGCCTCGCCCCGGCGAATGATGGAGAGAATGCAGAATTCAAATATGCCTTTCCGCATCTGACTTTGTGTATTATCTATATTCATAACCCTCTTTTTTATCTATTAGAAAACAAAGATAAGGTGATATTTGGTACTATGCAAACTAAAGTACCATATTTTTAATAGTAATGTTTTAATAATAGCTTCATTTTTGACCTGAAACGCATCAGGGGCTTGAATTTGCCCAAAATAAATTAGGCAATTTAGAAAATTCGATACTTTTATAAAAGGTAAAATAAGTGGACGAACTGTCCTTTTTGATGGGTTTTGGGTTATTTTGCCTTTATGCGGTTTATCTACCTTTTTATAGTATTAATTCTATTCCTTACCTCATGTTCCAGTAAATATGGGTCTTTAAAAAGTAATTACCAGTTTAAAAGCCCCGATGGGAAACCCGATTACAGCAATTTAAACTATTGGGCTGCTCATCCCTGGAAATGGGACCCCTCGGACAGTATTCCGGCGCCACTACGGAATGAAGTAAGAGATTCACTGGTAGATGTTTTCTTTTTACATCCTACTACCTATACCCGTAAAGTAAAAATGAAAGGAACGAACGCAGACATTGATAATGAATTAATCAATGCTAAAACCGATTATTCCTCCATTCTGTACCAGGCCAGTGTATTCAATAATCAATGCCGGGTGTTTGCGCCAAGATACCGGCAGGCACATATTAAAACATTCTTCGAAAAAGATAAAGAAAAAGCTGCCGCTGCCTTTGAGCTGGCTTACCAGGATTTAAAAACCGCTTTTGAATATTATTTGCAAACATGGAATAAAGGAAGG
>JBKJLR010000408.1:0-3868 GCA_046596865.1 Chitinophagaceae bacterium | reverse complement strand
AAATAGCAGTTGATGAAGTCTAATGTTTTCTCCATCGCATCCTCATATAAAGAATAAGCTTTTGCAATATCTTTTTTCTTCCACAAAAGAATGGCCATATCTTCCTGCGACTGTACAAATAAAGGATGTACATTACCCAATGACTGCTCCCTTATCTGCAATACTTTTTGCAGCAGGGGTTCTGCTTCTGCATAACGGGCTTTGTAACGATAGTAATTACCGAGGTCGCTGATCACTTTTGCAAACGCAGGGCTGTTTTCTCCAAGACTTGTTTTATAAATTTCAGCAGACCGTTTCAGCATTTCTTCCACCCTGTCTTCTCTTTTCATCAGCATAGCCAGGATGGCAACATTATTCAGCATATTAGCAAATTCAGGCTTACCTTTTTCAAGCTTTTTTTCCAATCCCTGATAAATTTTTTCTGCCTCCGTATATTTCTCCATCTGCTGGTACAGCAATGCCAGGTTGGAAAAAAATTTTAGGTGATTTTTTGCTTTACTCACTTCCACTTTACCAGCTATCTGTAAGGCTTCCTGCATCAATTTCACCGCCTTTTCATACCGCCCCATTGATTGAAACAACATCGCCTCATTATTGAGCACAATGGCATACGACATGGTTTCCTGTAGTTTGTTAGTTTTGATAATGGACATTGCGGAAGTAAATTCTTTTTCTGATTCATTGTATTGCCCAAGATTATAATGCAATACGGCATAATTATTCAGCGATGCAGCCACTGCCATATTAGTTTGTCCCAGTTTCTCTTCCCGTAATTTCAATCCTTGTGCGGTGAAAGTTTCAGCCTGAGCAAATCGTCCGGTGGTAGTGTAAAGTAAACCCTGGCTGGCAATCGTTTTCATGTAGCCGATCTCGCTGGTCCGGTAAGATTGTTCAAAATATTTTTGTGCTGTCCGAAATCTTTTTTCTGCAAATACATACCGGCCCATGGCATAGGCCGACTGGCCCATTTGAAGATTCATCGTAGCATTTTCCTCATCATCCAGGTTAACGTCCTTATATATTGAATGAGCAATATTACCTAAGCGGAGAAATTTGGCGCCAAATTCACCTTTTCCCTGCCCACCAAACAAACCTGAATTATCGCTGAGAAGAATTGCATAGTCAATATCGGTGGAGTCGAAATCTGCCTGTATTCCCTCCATTTCTTTACGGGCAGTATTCCGGGCTTTCATTTTGGCATCATACTTAGCATCATTTACTTCGCTTTTGCCTTTGTTTACTACTTTATCTTTTATCTTTTTAAGGATTTGTGCAGGCGCCTGTAGTGAAAGAAAAATAAGTGTGAGAGTAATTAGAATTTTCATAAACGAATTTTAGGAGGTTAATGGTGCTTCTAAATTACATTATTAATTTTACTCCCCCTTTGCTGCTGTATAAACTCCCTCCTATACCTCCCCGCTGCAATTCATCCTTTACATTCCTCATTGGTAACAATGTTCAATTTGCTGTCATTTTTTACTTAGCTTGGTATCATTAAAACTATTTGTTATGAAAAGAATAAGTTCGATCTGCCTGCTATTGACAGCCATTACCTCTACAGGTTATTCCCAACTTACTACACCGCCGGATGGTGGTAATAAAAAAGCTATGGTGGCTGAACGCATCGGCATCACCGATGTAACAATTCACTATGACAGACCGGCTGTAAAAGCCCGGGAGGGAAAGATTTGGGGGCAGCTGGTGCATGCAGGTTACGCTGACCTCGGGTTTGGTACCAGCAAAGCCGCCCCATGGAGAGCCGGTGCTAATGAAAATACGACAATCGAAATTTCTACCGATGTAAAGATTGAGGGACAACAGTTAGCAGCAGGAAAATACGGATTCTTTATTGTCTATGATCCTGGTGAATGCACACTGATCTTTTCAAAAAACAATACCAGCTGGGGTAGTTACTTTTATATGGAAGCTGAAGATATATTACGGGTAAAAGTAAAACCAGTTCCGCTAGATAAATCTGTTGAACGGTTGAAATATGAATTCATGGACCAGACCGACAATTCAGCAAAAGTGGCTTTGCAATGGGAAAAATTATCCATTCCTTTCAAAGTAGAAGTTGACCTTGACAAATTACAGTTTGAATCCTTCCGGAGAGAATTGCGTGGTGAAAGAAGTTTTTCCCCGGGATGGCAATCCTTTCATCAGGCAGCAAGATATGCTGCTGACAAAAATACCAACCTGGAAGAAGGACTTGTATGGGCTAACCTTGCAATCAATGATCCTTCAGTAGGGGAAGCCAACTTTCAAACGTTATCGACAAAAGCAGAAATACTTGCCAAACTTGGGCGCCTCAATGAAGCTGATACTATGATGAAAAAAGCATTGCCCATGGGTAATATGCAACAATTACATCAGTATGGAAGACAACTATTGAACCAGAAAAAAAATAAAGAGGCGATGGAAGTCTTTAAAATGAATTATCAAAAAAATCCCAACCAGTTTACCACGTTGATGGGGATGACTAGAGGATATTCTGGCATTGGTGATTTTAAGAATGCACTGAAATATGCTACCCTTTCATTACCATTGGCGCCTGCAGCACAAAAAGCCGGGGTACAAACGATGATTGATAAACTGAAAGAAGGAAAAGATGTAAATTAATTATCCTTTCTTCCATCAACCCAAAAATAAAAACCATCCTGGAAAAGGGATGGTTTTTATTTGGAACGCTATTGAAAAATTAGTGTAAGTTGTACAACAACCTGATGTCATGAAAAAAAACTTTCTTACCCTTTTCATCTTGGAATAAAATAATTTAAAAGGGTTTGGTCTCGCATCCCAGCAACTCACAAAGCTTTGCCTGCAAGGCAGGGCCACGGAGATTTTTGGCAACAATCTTTCCCTCAGGATCTACTAAAATATTTTGTGGTATACCTTTTATATTATATAGCACTGCGGCGGAGTTACTCCAGAATTGCAGGTCACTTATATGTGTCCAGGTGAGACTGTCTTCATGAATAGCTTCCACCCATTTTGCCTTTTGCCCCGGCCTGTCTAATGATACACCCAGCACAGTAAAATTTTTAGTGCTGAACCTTTTAAAATTTTCCACTACGTTAGGATTTTCTGCCCTGCAAGGCCCGCACCAGCTGGCCCAAAAATCAACCAATACATATTTGCCCCGGAAAGATGAAAGTGCCACCGGTGTGCCCAACGTATCTGGTTGCGAGAAATCTAATGCCTGTGTGCCCACTGCGCCAATTTTGCTTTCGGCAATAAAGATTTCCAATTGACTGCCTATTTCAGATTTTTGAATTTTTTCATCCAAGGATTTAAACCGGTTCTCCAGCATCACTACATCTTCATTAAAAGAATAGGTGGCATTCAGGATAAAAGGGGCAACGATTGACTTTGGTTTATCTTTTATAAACTTATCAATTGCCGTCTGCACATTTTTCTGGGCATTGTTATAATCAGCCATCAGCTGGTCCCTCTCAGCACCCGGGATAGATGTATTAATAGTATTAGCGAGAGAACCTAATTGCTTTGCCAGGGGCATAAAGGTTTTTATAAAAATTGTAAAATCCTTATGAGATGCAGATCCTTCAATTTGATAAACCGGGGGCTGCATTTTTTTTCCTTTAAATGAGATGATGGCATTCTCCACGTATAATTCAACAGGCTTTTCTGCGCCTATGATAACAAAACATAGTACCGGCTCTTTTACCGTTCCTTTCAGGAAAAACTTTGACTTGAGCAATTTCGCTTTAGCCATTTCGATATTTTCGCCATTTTTATAAAGCAAAATTTCTGTACCATCAGGATAACCATCCAGCTTTCCTTCAATAATAAATCCTTTGAGGGTAGGTTGTGCCAGCACCATAAGTGGACACAAAAGAAGAACAAGAAA
>JBKJLR010000346.1:0-4794 GCA_046596865.1 Chitinophagaceae bacterium | reverse complement strand
TATGGGGAGTCGTCTCAATCCGTTCACTTCACCCAACACCACGGCATAGGAATGAGTTTGAGTAATGCTGTGCGACAAAGCCACTATTTCCAGTTCTATCTTCTTCATACCCTAACCAGTAAATTGGTTCATGATTAATTGAAAAGCAAATATAAAATAAAGCCTTTAAAAAGAAGGATTTTGAATACTGGCTTTTACCGCGGAAGTCACTTTCTCAATAAAAAAGGCTGAAAGGACAACCCCCATCAACCTGATAATTTAATGATCGTAATTTATCTTAAGCAACACCTTTTAACTTCTTAATCGCTTCCGTCATTTTGGGCACTATTTCAAACGCATCACCCACAATACCATAATCAGCCGCTTTGAAAAAAGGAGCCTCCGGATCTTTATTAATTACCACAATCACTTTACTTCTGTTAACACCGGCAAGGTGCTGTATAGCTCCGGAAATACCAATAGCAATATAAAGATTCGGTGCTATGGCGAAACCTGTTTGTCCCACATGTTCATTATGCGGACGCCAATGTGCATCGGCTACAGGGCGGCTACAGGCAGTTGCGGCATGTAATACTTTGGCGAGTTCTTCCACCATCCCCCAATTCTCAGGACCTTTCAATCCCCGGCCGGCACTTACTACTACTTCAGCTTCTGTCAGTGGTACTTCACCACTGGCTTTGATGGTATCTGTTACTTTTACTTTCGGTGTATCTACTGTTGCATTGAAATCTACAATTTCAGCAGTTCCTTCGCCAGCAACAATTTTATAAGCATTCGGACTTAATGAAATAATTTTTACTTCTGTATTTACAGATATATTGGCAAATGCTTTCCCGGAGAATACATTTTTCTTTACTACAAAACCATTAGCTGTCTCAGGTAAAGCAACGGCACCAGAAACCAATCCAGCTTTCAATCGAACAGAGAGACGTGGGGCAATAGCTTTTCCATCCACATTATTAGAGAAGACAATCACGGTGGCTCCGATGGCCTCTGCTACCTGTGCAATTACTTTTGTATAAACCTGTGCATCCAGGTGATTCAACGAATCATTGGCAACATGATGTATTTTCTTTACACCATATTTACCCAACACGGCAAGGTCATCGGTTACCGAACCAAGCACAACAGCTTCGGCAGAAGTACTTAATTGTTGCGCAACAGCTGTGCCATACGTTAATACTTCCAATGAAGCTTTCTTTACATGGCCATCAGCGGTATCAATAAAAACAAGTACTGACATATAAAAAGTTTAAATTTTAATTTTTTGGCAGTATCACAGCAAAGGTTAAATAGCTTTAGCCTCTTCGTGAAGTAATCTTACCAATTCTTCTACATTATCAGCAGCAACCAATTTCACACCTGACTTGGCAGGTGGTAAACCGAAACCGGAAACATTTGTCAACGCATCAATAGCTATTGGTTCTATTACTTTCAATGGTTTCGTTCTAGCAGCCATGATACCTCTCATATTAGGAATTCTTGCCTCAGCCATTCCTTTTTGCGCACTAACAGTCAAAGGAAGTTCCACTTCACAAACTTCTTCACCTCCTTCAATCTCCCTTGTGATGGTTGCCTTTGTTCCGGACAGTGCAAACTTAGTGGCGAGAGCAACGTAGGGCTGATCTGTTAATTCAGCTACCATGCCGCCAATAGATGAACCGTTATAATCAATGGTTTCCTTTCCGGTTAATATTAAATCATACCCGCCCTGTTTAGCTACTTCCGCTATTTGAGAAGCTATATAAAAACTATCGTGGCTGTCCGCATTTACACGGATAGCTTCATCACCACCGAGGGCAAGAGCTTTGCGGATAATGGGATCTGCATCTGCACCACCTACTGTTATTAAATGAATAATGGTGGAAGCATCTGCTTCTTTCAGTTCGATTGCACGGACCAAAGCATACCATTCATCGTACGGATTAATGATCCACTGTACACCGCTTACATCGAATTTCGTGTTGTTATCGGTGAAGGCTATTTTTGCTGTCGTGTCCGGAGTTTTACTGATACAAACTAAGATCTTCATTGTATTTTATTTGAGTCGTATGGCAGATAGTTGTTTATGCAACTAAGGCAAAGATAAGTGATGGGATTGTAAATCCGAAATCCCGATACTTCCCGGAATTGTCAAATTTTATAGTAACATGGACAGGATAGAAAAGTTGAAAGAATTTTTAAAAACAAATCCGCAGGACAGTTTTGTGCAGCATGCCATGGCTTTGGAATATATCAAACTGGGGAATGATGAAGCGGCGGGGTCAATATTTGAGGAAATATTAAAAAGGGACCCGGGATATATTGGTAGCTATTATCACCTGGCGAAATTGCTGGAACGGAATGATAAAACGGAAGAGGCGATCATCGTCTATAAGAAAGGAATGGAAGAAGCGAGGAAGGCAGAAGATAATCATTCATTTGGAGAGTTAAGAGGCGCCTTTGAGGAGTTGACTTTTTAAAAAAAACCTTTAATTAAACGAAATTTTGCATAGGATTAATTTAATGTAATAAGATAATTTGATGGGCTTACTATCACAATTTAAAAATATTATTCAACAACAAAATCTTTTCTCCCCAAAAGATAAACTGCTGCTGGCAGTAAGTGGGGGAGTAGATTCGGTAGTATTGTGTGAGTTATGCAAGCAGGCGGGCAATGATTTTATAATTGCTCATTGTAATTTTCAGCTAAGAGGAGAGGAGAGTGAAAGAGATGAACAATTTGTAAAAGAGTTGGGAGAAAAGTACGGAGCTGAAGTTTTAGTTAAGCGTTTTGATACAGAAAAATATGCTGCTGAAAATAAATTATCTATTCAGGAGGCTGCAAGAGATTTAAGGTATGATTGGTTTACCGAACTTCTGACTTCTGACTCCCGACTCCCGACTCCACGATTTCTTCTTACTGCCCATCATTCAGATGACAATAATGAAACGCTACTAATGAACTTTTTCCGTGGAACTGGTTTACATGGTTTAACGGGTATTCCTGTTTTAGCAGGCTATATCCGCAGACCACTACTAAGTTTTTCAAAAGAGGATTTACTGGATTTTGCCAAAGAGTATACATTGAATTTTGTAGAAGACTCATCTAATCAATCTTCCAAATACACCCGCAATTTTTTTCGCAATGAGATTATTCCGGCAATTAGTAAAGTGTATCCGCAGGCGAAAGAAAATTTGAAGGGCAATATCAGCAGGTTCAAAGAAATTGAAAAATTATACCAGTTCTCTGTTGGGGAATTAAAGAAAAAACTTTGCAAACTGAAAGGAAAAGAAGTGCATATTCCTGTGAAGCAGCTAATTGGTTTTAATAATAAAGCTTTGATTTATGAAATTATCTCTGGTTATGGGTTTAAAGAAAAACAGGTAGACGAAGTGCTGAAACTTGCTGAAAGTGAATCCGGAAAATATATACAATCACCAGCGTCTGCTTACAGAATTATTAAGCACCGCCACTGGTTTGTCATCAGTCCGGTTCTGGCCCTCGAATCAGAGAATGTAATTATTGAAAAAAGCGATAAAGAAATAAATTTTTCTTTAGGAAATCTTCGAATTGAAAAAGCTGCGAACCTATCCTCTGAAAACTTCAGAACTCAAACTTCCAACAACCTTGTATCAGTTGATGCAAAGGAAATACAGTTTCCGCTTCTGCTCCGCAAATACAAAACAGGAGATTATTTTTACCCGCTGGGGATGAAAAAGAAAAAAAAATTAAACCGTTTTTTTATTGATCAAAAATTATCAAAAACAGAAAAGGAAAACAGTTGGGTGATTGAAAGCAATCAGCGGATCATCTGGGTAGTGGGGCACCGAATAGATGACAGGTTTAAAATTTTATCTTCTACAAAACTTACTTTTCATCTTACACTAACCCCTGCCTAATAAACTGGGGTGTTTTAATTCTTCCAGGATAAACTCAAGCAACTGTGGCTGCATGGCTGCTATCAGTGCAATAGTAAACCCAAGTCCAAAGAGTGCCCCCCAAAGATGTGCATCGTGGTTTATATTATCTCCTCCTCTCCGGGACATATAAATACAATATATAATATACAGCAGGCCGTAAACAAAGGCTGATATTTTAATTGCTCCGTACAGATAGATACTGCTCCAGGGATCGAATACAATGGCGGCAAATACAACAGCAGATACAGCACCGGATGCGCCAAGACAATGATAGTTGCTATTATTTTTTTGCTTGAAATAAGTGGGTAGGTCTGAGGCAATCAATCCCAGAAAATATAAAGCCACGTAAGCAATATTTCCACCCAGTCCATAAATAGAAAAATATGCCTCCACCACTTTGCCAAAAAAGAAAAGGGTAAACATATTGAAGAACAGGTGCATATAATCTGCATGTATAAAACCGCTGGTAATAAACCGGTAAAACTGGTTGTATCGCTTCACACCATAAGGCCACATAATAGATTTGGAAAGCACATCCTGGTTATTCATGGCAATCAACGACAAAATAACATTAACAGCAATAAGGCCAAGGGTAACAGGATAGTTAATATTATTCATTCTTTAAAAATAAGTGGTTTCTGTCATCCTGTAGTTATCGCATCAGGTATGATGGTATTTTTCGTTTCGGAGAATGGTGCAGGCCCTGTACACTTGTTCGGACAAAATAAGACGGACTAACTGGTGTGGGAAAACTAATTGAGATAAGCTCCATGTGTAATCAGCCCTTTTCAGCACACCATCATCAAGACCGTAAGCACCACCAATCAAAAAAATAAGTTGTTTTGTACTTTCATTTGCCCTTGCCTGTAGAAAGGTAGCCAGTCCTTCTGA
>JBKJLR010000342.1:0-2814 GCA_046596865.1 Chitinophagaceae bacterium | reverse complement strand
ATGATGCAGACGATGTAAAAAAGAATTGGGAAAAATTAAAGTTTAAGGAAGGTAAAAAATCAGTTATTGAGGGAGTTCCAAAATCGCTGATTTTTTACCTTCCTTAAACTTTAATTTTTCCCAATTCTTTTTTACATCGTCTGCATCATTCACTTTTACATCACCATAAATATGCGGATGCCGGTAAATTAATTTTTCACAGATACCCTCAATTACTTCATCCAGTTCAAATTGTTTCTGTTCGCTTCCGATTTTTGCATAGAAAATAATATGTAATAATACATCTCCTAATTCTTCTTTGATTCCTTTCCAGTCTTCTGCTGTTATGGCATCAGCCAATTCATACGTTTCTTCTATCGTCATTTGCCGCAACGATTGAATGGTTTGTTTTTTATCCCAGGGGCATTTTTGCCTCAGGTCATCCATAATACTTACTAAACGTAGAAAAGCATCACTCAATTTTGTATTCATAACAGGGAACTATTATAGTGTAAAAACGGAAAAGAAAAGAAAAAAGGTGAGTAATATCAACATCATAAACAATGAAAAAAAAGCAACCAATAATAATTTTATAAAGGTTTTCCAACGGCCCTGCCCATAGAAGTTTCGCATGGCTTTATACAGGTATATAAATAACCAGATAAAAAGACCGGCTATTGGAATACCTATATAACCTGAGTAAATCTTATTCTCCAATTCATTTAACCCAAATACCAGCAACAGGATCAGGAATGTAAAAATATACAAGTGAATGGTGAACACCCCATGATCGGCAAAGTAAAATTGCCTGCGCCGTATATAAACTAACCGCAGAATCAGCGCAAACAAGGGTAATGAAATAAATAGCATATACGGAAGCTTATGTAATAAGGTATCTCCCAATTTATTGAATGCCTCCTCAGGATTTCCACGGTATTTATTATTAATTTCAATTTGCTTTTTTGTCAGCCTGCGCATAAACCAGCCATCTCTTTCAGCAGGAAGAAGTGTTTTTTCAATAGAATCATACTCCCCTGCCGTTTTGTAATTGCGGGGACCGAAATGAATGACCCCTCTATTTTTCTCTATTTCCTCATAAAGCTCTTTCTCTGTAACTGGCCGGGTAGTATCCATTGCATTCGTTAATTTCGCCTTCAGTACAACGTTTCCTGTATCCTTTTTCAACTTATCCTGCAACGTCTTAACATATTCTGCCCTCTCTGTAGCGGAAACAGTATTATTGGCATCCACCTTAAGAGTTTGGTTGGTGCGGAAAAAAGTAAAAAATAACAGGAAGAATATAGCAGACGTAAATACATACATCCTTATCGGATGAAGATAATCAGCCCGGCGACCAATCATATATTCCTTTGATAAAAAACCGGGTTTTAAAACCAGGTGGTGTATCGTATGAAAAAAATTGCTGTCAAAATGGGTAATGTCATAAAAGAAATGAGTGAACATGTGCCAGAAGGTTTCCTTGGGCACTACATTTTCCTGTCCACAATGCTGGCAGTAATGACCCGCCACTATGGTACCGCAATTCAGGCAGTCTTTCTCTTTTCGTTCGGGTATGTGAGACAACTTAATTTTTTCTTAAAAATAACTACAAAAATATACAAGAAGCCTTTCTTTTTCGTTACTGAACAATTCAGGTAACTTTGAACAGCAAAAGCAATATCACCGGCATGAAAACCATTTTACTACCCCTCTTTCTTATCTCTTCCTTTACCCTGCAGGCACAGTATTATTATAATGACATCATTGCTACGTTGGAGATCAACAGGCAAATGAAATCATACCTGGCAAATAAAGTAAAAACAGTTTCTGTAACCGGCTTTGACCAACGGGGTGTAAAAGCAACTGATTTTTCAGAATTCCAGGAAGTAAAGGAAAACGGTATGGCTTTAAAATTTTCGTCGTTTACCAATTTGAATAAGACAATTATTTATTCAAAATTTGATACCCAAAACAGGGTAATCAGAACGGCAGATTCATCCACGGCGATTGAAAGTGTAACAACTTATGAGTATGATGCAAATGGCAGGATAACCCGGGTGCAAAACACGACGAAAGACCTTGCTAATGATTTTAACCAGACGGAAACTCACCTGTGGATCAATAATGAGCAAGGTAAGCCTGTAAAAATGTGGCGCATCATTAATAATACCGACAGTCTTGAAATTCGTTTTACTCCTGATGAAGAGGGGAATACCGGCGATGAGAAAACATTCCGCAAAGGAGTGGAAACCGGGATCATTTATTATTATTATGATGATAAGAAACGTCTCAGTGATATTGTGCGATACAATACAAAAGTCAAAAAATTATTACCCGATATTTTATTTGAGTATGACGACAATGACAGGGTAATACAAAAAATAACCACTACCTCCAGTATTAAACTCGGCTATCTTATCTGGCGTTATGTTTTTAATGAAAAAGGATTAAAGACCAAAGAAGCTCTTTTTAATGACGATAAGCAGATAACAGGAAAGATTGAATATAGTTACACATTTGGTCAGTAATTGACAATATCAAAGTTATATGCAGATTTTTTCCCTATTGAAGTCCAAGCTTTTTGTAGCCTTCAAAGACTTTACTTGTTTCAAAGTAGTAAGTCTTTTTATCACCTTCTTCTGTTTTTACTTCCATTTTGTCACACAGTCCACCTGTATTGTCAACGTTTTGCTTTAGTAAACTTGCACCAAGCATTTGCAAAATAAAGTATTCTTCGTCAACTTGAATAACGTGCCAAGCTGTAGCACAAGTTTTTCCGTCCCCGTTTTTTACTATTGAGTTTAAGAGTCCAAATTGAATGGTCTTGTATTTTGC
>JBKJLR010000093.1:0-21675 GCA_046596865.1 Chitinophagaceae bacterium | reverse complement strand
CGTAGCTGGCAACAATAAACAAATTTCAGTTATGACATTCGGTATCATCGGAAGCGGCAGTTGGGCAACGGCATTGGCAAAAATCCTTACCGATAAAAAGCATTCCATCAACTGGTGGATCAGAAACCTTAATACCCTCGAGCATCTTAGAGACAAAGGGAATAATCCCCGGTATCTGAGTTCCGCAAAATTTGATGTTACATTACTCTCCTTATCCCCCGATATAAAAGAAGTGATAGCAAAATCCGATGTGCTGGTGGTAGCTATCCCTTCAGCATTTGCAGAAGAAAGTTTAGCCGGGTTGAAGCCGGAGGACTGGAAAGGTAAAAAAGTTGTTTCTGCTATTAAAGGTTTACTGCCTGATAAAAACATCCTTCTCAATTATTATTTGCAACAGGAATTTAATCTGCCGCTGGAAGATTATTTTGCTGTACTGGGCCCTTGTCATGCAGAAGAAGTGGCGGAAGAAAAATTATCTTATTTGACTTTTTCCGGGACAGATATAACCATGGCCTCAGAAATAGCATCTCATTTTACCAATGATTATATCAGTACCATCATTAACCATGATATATTGGGTGTACAATATGCTGCCGTATTAAAAAATATTTATGCTTTGGGAGCAGGCATTGCCCATGGGCTTGATTACGGCGATAATTTCTTAAGTGTTTACATCGCTAATGCAGCAGATGAAATGGCAGGGTTCCTTAAAAAATTTGGCGTTAAGCATATTACCGTAGGTGACCATGACGGCGAGGACCCGGTCACTCATCGCAAAACACCTAACTACGCAGCGTCTGTTTACCTTGGCGACTTACTGGTTACCTGCTACTCATTGCATAGCCGTAACCGGGGCTTTGGCAGAATGATAGGTCAGGGGGAGACTGTTTCAGCAATAAAAAAAGAAATGAACATGGTTGCCGAAGGTTATAATGCGTCAAAATGTATTTATAATATAAATAAATCGGTGGATGCAGCTATTCCAATAGCAGAAACGATCTATAAAATATTATGGGAGGATCTTAAACCTTCGGATGGCTTTAAACGAATAGAACAGGTGTTGGTCTGAGAAGTAAGTAAAATAGTAAGTGGGACAAACAGGCGGTTTTTCAATCTGTGAGAACCACAAACTCCAAACCCTAAACTTTTTTTATGCCTCTTTCGTACCATGGATATGCCCCCGCTGCCATTTTAATAATGGTGCTCTGCCTGGCAGCAAAAGTATTGTATGATTACTGGAAACAGGTTCATCAAAAACTTTAACTTCATGGGTATAAATTAACAGGCTCATGAAATTTTTTCAGGTACTTTTTTTACTAGCCGCTGTAACTCTTATTGTCATTAACATACTGGAGTTTAAAAAATGGGAGGAAGGGAAAAAAGAAGGTAGTGCAAAATCTTACCCAATCAAGTGGTTCAATTTTATTCTTACTTCATTAGTGTCAGTTGGTTGTGTAATAAATATTATTATCGCATGGATAAGTAAAACTTAAAGGAATAATTCCGCTGCAATTCCATCAGCCAGAAGTTTTCCTTCTGTTGTCAGGATAAGCGAATTGTTTTCCAGCCTCATTAATTTTGAATCAATGAATTTTTTGCTTTTCCCCAGCAATTCTTTCCCGGCTATTTCCAGGCTCAACCCTTCCATAGTTCGCAAAGAAGTCATAATGTATTCATTCAGTTTTTGTTTTTCTGTCAAATCTTCTTTTTCAAAAGTTATGTTGCCTTTACTGATTGATTCAATATAGCTGTTGTTATTAGCTATATTCCATTGCCTGGATGTTCCATTAAATGAATGTGCAGAAGGTCCAAGACCAAGATATTTTTTCGTCTGCCCACCGGGTACTGTCGACCAGTAAGAAGAATTATGACGGCTTCGCCACCCGGGCCTCGCAAAATTGGAAATTTCGTAGTGTTCATAGCCTGCAGATGAGAGCCATTGCATTAATAATAAAAACTGTTCGGATTGCTTATCTGGGTTTACAGGTTCACTTTTATGAAGCCTTATCATTTTATCCAAAGGAGTTTTAGGTTCTACGGTAAGGGCATAGCAGGAGAGGTGAGGAATATTCAATGAAATGGCTGTATCCACGTTGTATTTCCACTTTTCATTAGTCAGTTGCGGGGTACCATAAATCAAATCAATAGAGATATTTTCAAAATGTTTGATAGCTGACTGCAGGCTTTCTATTGCCTGCGTGGCAGTATGTGCCCGGTTCATCCATTTCAAATCCTCTTCAAAAAAACTTTGGATACCAATGCTGAGACGATTGATGCCAGCTTCTTTCCATTCCAGCAACTTTTCTTCCAATATGTCATCAGGATTAGCTTCCAGGGTGATCTCAGCATCATCACCCACAATAAAAGTTGAATAAATAGCTGTAACAATTTTTTTTATTTCCTCCCCCGTACATAAACTCGGTGTGCCACCGCCGAAGTAAATAGTTTCAACGGTTTCTTTTTCCAGGTAGTTTTGTTGGAGTGTTGTTTCTTTCAATAAAGAACCTATCAAATCGTTCTTATAATGTAATGAAGTGGTAAAATGAAAGTTACAATAGTGGCAGGCCTGTTTGCAAAAAGGAATATGAATATAAATACCAGCCAAGCTTGTTTGCGATTTAATGAATAATTTTACGAAATGAGTATTAATAATGCCGGGAAGAAAATAAGAGGTAAAGATTTCTTATTTAAATCCACTTATAATCTTCCCGCCTTACCGGCAAAACATTATCCTGCTTTCAGGTGAAAAAATTCAGACTGCAAATATCGGTTCTTACTTTCTTGTTGCTGAGTATTTATACATCAGGGCAGAATAAATATATGCTTCATCTCCGCGGAGTGGATAAGGATCCTGCAACTATTATTTCAAGAACAGGTTTGCAGACAGTGTTTACTTCCCAGGCGGCCTGTACAGATTATTTGAACAACCTTCCCGGCTTTCTTCAAGCAAAAGGATATGTTACAGCATCCATCGACAGCCTGGTATATGATTCCATCTCAGCCCGGATTTTATTGTTTCTTGGTGAACTTTATCGCTGGGCCCGATTGGATGTAAAAAATATTGAACCTTCCATTCTTGATGCTATCGGCTGGCGGGAAAAAATGTTTGCCAGCAAGCCTATTGATTTTGTACAGGTGCAGCTATGGCAGGAAAGAGTACTAAACCATTTGGAAAATACTGGTTATCCGTTTGCCAGGGTTTACCTGGACAGCTTGCGATTGGAAGGTGACACTACCAGTCAGAAAGACGAAGGCGGGATGATTTCAGCATTGTTAAAAGTCAACAAAGGACCCTTATATAAGATTGACAGTATACGTTTATACGGGAATGCAAAAATTTCCAATAGTTACCTGCAGCGGTATCTGGATATTCCCAATGGCAGCATTTACAGCAAAGAAAAATTATTACGTATCAATAAAAAAATTAGGGAGCTTCCTTATGTAGAGGAAGAAAGACCTGCAGACCTTACCCGGCTTGGCACAGGCTCGGTAGTAAACATGTATTTAAAGCAAAAGAAAAGCAGCCAGGTAAATATTCTCATTGGTTTTTTGCCAAATAATAATCAGCTGGCTTCTAAAAAATTATTAATTACAGGGGAGGGAAACCTCAACCTGAAAAATGCTTTAGGTTCAGGAGAAACTATCGGTTTCAATTTTCAGGCATTGCAGGTAGAGTCGCAACGGTTAAATCTTATTTACCAGCATCCATATCTTTTTAAATCCCCGTTGGGATTGGATTTTTCATTTGATATTTTCCGGAAAGACAGTTCTTTCGTAAATGTAAATCTTCAGTTGGGAGCACAATATGTTTTAAACAACAACCAATCCGGCAAACTGTTTATACAAAAAATTCAAACCATCGTTAACCAGGGAGCTATCAACGGTCCTTTAATAATCCAAACCCGCCGGCTGCCGGAAGTGGCAGATGTAAATGCGGTAAGTGTAGGAGTGGATTACGAGTATAATAATACTGACTACCGGCTCAATCCCAAAAAAGGAAATGAGTTTCGTATCATTACATCAATAGGAACCAAAAAGCTGAAAAAAAATAATGAAATAGTGGATTTAAAAGATCCGGGAGACCCCAATTTTGATTTTGAGAGTTTGTATGACACAGTAAAGTTAAAAACCTATCAACTCAGGGTAAGAGCTACAGCAGCAAAATATTTTCCCCTGGGTAATCAGAGAAGTACCGTGAAGACGGCCATTAACGCAGGCATATTTCAGAGTGGTAATATTTTCCGGAATGAATTGTTTCAATTAGGTGGTTATAAACTACTGCGGGGTTTTGATGAAGAGAGTCAATATCTTTCTCAATTTGCTATTGGAACCGTAGAATATCGGTATCTGGTTGGGCAAAATTCATTTTTCTATGTATTGGCGGATGGCGGTTGGGGACAGGATAATGGTCAGCGAAAAAAATTGAACTATACTTATTTTGGAACGGGCCTGGGTCTTGCTTTTGAAACTAAGGCCGGCATTTTTAACCTGGCATGGGCTGTTGGAAAACGAAATGATACACAATTCAACTTACGTCAATCCAAGATACATTTCGGATTTGTCAATTATTTCTAAAAACTCTGAGCCAGGTCGAACGGCACTTTAATACTTTTACAGTTATATAAACAGTGAACCGGATTCTACTTTCAATATTATTTTCTTTTCTTTTTGCAGGGATTGTTAATGCCCAAACTTCTGCTGATACAACAACCATCCCCGTTTCAGTTTCAAAAGGGGTGGTAAAAGATTCAACGTGGAGAAAAAGTCCGGGCATTTCTTTTTCTTCTCCGAAGTTTAGTTGGGAACTATTAAAGCATCATCCTTATTTTGATTTAAATATACACTCAACACTTTCCCGGGCAGATCAAAAAAATTTTTATGGAAAAGAATGGTTGTTTTATTTGCTGGTGTTTTTATTGATTGTATTCGCATTGGTGCGGAGAGCCTTTCCAAAGTATTTTGGCGACTTGTTCCGTCTTTTTTTCCGTACAACTATGAAGCCGCGACAAATTAAAGAACAGATGACACAAACCCCTTTGCCTTCACTAATGCTGAATGTATTTTTTGTAGTAAGTGGCGGGCTGTATATCACTTTTTTGTTCCAGCATTTTAAACTGGACCCCGTGGATAATTTTTGGTTATTGTTTCTTTATTCCTGTCTTGGGTTGTCAGCAGCTTATTTCGTAAAATTTATAGGGTTAAAAATTTCAGGCTGGCTTTTTAATATGACGGACGCTGCCGATTCATATATTTTTATCGTTTTTATTATTAATAAAATGATTGGGATTCTGCTTCTTCCATTCCTTGTATTGTTAGCTTTTGCAGTGGGGGATGTTTATACGATTGGCCTCACCATTTCGTGGTGCCTGGTGGCGGGTTTACTTGCTTATCGGTTTATTTTAACCTACGCAGCTGTCCGTAATCAGGTCAAAGTCAATCCGTTTCATTTTTTTTTATATTTATGTGCTTTTGAAATTGCACCTCTTTTACTGGTTTACAAGGGTTTGTTGTTATTTTTCGGTTTAACTGCTTAACTTTGCGGCCAACTTTAGCCGAACCGAACATGATTAAAAATGGGGTTAATAAGGCCGGTGAGCAGGCCAAAGCGAAAAAGAAAATCCTGATTACCCAGCCGAGACCTGAAAGTGAAAAGTCGCCATACTTTGAACTTTCCAGGAAGTACGATCTGGAGCTTGATTTTCATCCTTTTATTCGCCTGGAGGGTATAGCTGCCAGAGATTTCCGTAAGCAAAAAATAGAAATTCAGAATTATACCGGGGTGATTTTCACCAGCAGGAATGCCATTGATCATTTCTTTCGCACCTGCGAAGAAATGAAGGTCATCGTTTCGCAGGATACAAAGTATTTCTGTATAACCGAGGCCGTAGCGTTGTATCTGCAAAAGTTTATTTTGTACAGGAAGAGAAAAGTGTTTTATGGGGCCGATGGCACCAATAAAAGCATGTTTGATGTCATCAATAAGCACAAAGGCAATGAAAAATTTCTGTATGTGTGTTCAGAAAACCAACAGGATAATGAAATTGTAAACTGGCTAAAAACCAATAGCTGTGAATTTATGCTGGCTTTCATGTATCGCAGTGTAAGCAGTGATGTAAAAGAAGTTCTGACACAAACAGAATATGATGTTATCTGTTTTTTTACACCCAGCGGTGTAAAAAGCCTTTTTGATAATGTTCCCAAGTTCAAACAAAACGGAACGGTGATTGGCGCCTTTGGAAATAACACTTTCAAAGCCCTGGAAGAAGCCGGGCTTACCCTGGAGATAAAAGCTCCGCTGCCCCAGATGCCGAGCATGGTGGCGGCATTAGAGCAGTTCCTGGTTGCCTCATTAAAGAAGAAATAACTTAATTAATATTATTTGAATAAAGGACACCGGTTGCGGTGTCCTTTATTTTTTCCGGAAACTTTTTTCAAAGAACTTCGTTTTGTTTATATGTCGATGATGAAACAGCATACCAATCAATTAATCCATGAATCGAGCCCCTACCTCCTGCAGCATGCACACAATCCTGTAAACTGGTATCCATGGGGCGAGGAAGCATTACAAAAGTCTAAAGAGGAAAATAAACCCATTCTTGTCAGTATTGGTTATGCGGCCTGCCATTGGTGTCATGTAATGGAACGGGAAAGTTTTGAAAATGATGCGACAGCAAAGATTATGAATGAGAACTTCATCAATATCAAAATAGACCGGGAAGAAAGACCTGACCTTGACCATATCTACATGGATGCAGTGCAGGCAATGACTGGTAGTGGTGGATGGCCACTAAATGTTTTTCTTACTCCTGATGCAAAACCTTTTTATGGAGGAACTTATTTCCCACCTCAGCGGGCCTATAACCGTCCGTCGTGGCAGGAAACTTTGTTGGGTGTAATACAAGCTTTTGGGGAGAGAAGACATGAAATTGATGCACAGGCGGAGAACCTGACTGAACATTTGTTACAATCCAATTCTTTTGGGATTCAAAAAATAGATGGGGAAGAAATTTTTGATGCAAAAAAAACGGGTGAGATATTTCAAAATATAATGCAATCTGCCGATACAGAATGGGGTGGCTTTGGAAAAGCTCCTAAGTTTCCGCAAACCTTGACCATTCAATATTTGTTACGGTATACTCATACTCAAAAAATATCAAATCAACCCGGACCTGCCGGGATTCGGGATGGGGATTTACTTAAAGGTGAGGCCAAACAAGCTCTTCTTTCATTAGACAAAATGACATCCGGCGGCATCTACGACCAGATCGGTGGCGGCTTTGCCCGTTATTCAACCGATACAGAATGGCTGGCTCCGCATTTTGAAAAAATGTTGTATGATAATGCATTACTGATTTCTGTTTTAAGTGAGGCGTACCAATGCACCGGCAAAGAACAATACAAAGAGGTTATTGAAGAAACAATGGAATTTGTACAAAGAGAATTGCTTCATCCCGCTAAAGGATTTTATGCTGCCTTAGATGCCGATAGTGAAGGAGTGGAAGGGAAATTTTATGTATGGAATTTGCAGGAAATAAAAGAATTATTGGGTGATGATGCTGTGGTTTTTTGCGGATACTTTGATGTAACGGAACAAGGAAATTGGGAACACACTAATATTCTCCGGGTAAAAAAATCATTTGACAATTTTGCTGCCCAACATAATATTCCCGTTGATGAAGTAAAAAAAATTGTTGAGAAAGGAAAGAAAATATTGTTGAACCAACGCAGTAAAAGAATTCGTCCGTTACTGGACGATAAAATTATTCTGGGCTGGAATGCTTTGATGAACACTGCCTGTAGCAAGGCTTTCGGGGCAACGGGTAATGAGACGTACCGCCAACTTGCTATTGATAATATGCAATTTCTTCTGGCAAGTTTTAAGGGAAAAATGGAAAACGAATTTCATCATACCTGGAAAAATGATATAGCAAAGTTTCCGGCATTCCTGGATGATTATGCTTTTCTTATCCAGGCTTTACTTCACTTGCAGGAAATAACAACCGATACAAAATGGTTGACAAAAGCAAAATCAATTACAGAATTTGTTATTGAAAATTTTAGTGAGAGGGAAACAGGGTTTTTCTTTTACACTTTATCGGGCCAAACCGATGTTATCGTTCGTAAAAAAGAAGTGTACGATGGTGCAGTGCCTTCAGGGAATTCCGTAATGGCTTATAACCTGCATCATCTTTCCATTTTGTTTGATATGAAATCATGGCAAAACAGAAGTAGAGCTATGATCAGTTCATTGGGTAATGCCATTACCCGGTATCCAACATCTTTTGGTAACTGGGCCTGCCTGCTCCAGGAAATGATTGTCGGTACGAATGAAATAGCCCTCGTGGGACAGGATTTTTCAACAATCCATACCAGTTTGCTCCATGAATACATTCCTCACCGGGTTTTCATGGCTTCCAAAACAGCTGATTCTACGTTCCCTTTATTGGCAAAAAAACGGGTGACAAATCCCTCATCTATTTATCTCTGTCGCAATTATACTTGTCTCAATCCCGTATTTTCTGCAAAAGACCTTATGTTGCTGATAAACAACCTTGAAAACCAGTAAATAATTTTAAGTTAATACAATAAATCAAACCCAAACACCGTTAGAAATTCTACTTCGAAAAATACGCTTGGATTACAAAAAAATAAATCTTAACGTTGTGTCAGAGAAGAATTCAAAACATTATATTTGCCCAATACCCTTTAAGTGTATGAAAATGAGAAACCTTTACTACACCCTCCTTCCTGCCGCCTGCATGTTATTGCTCGCCAGCTGTGGAATTCTGGGAAAAAAAGACGGAAAAGGCAAAGGCGGAAGCCTGCCTAATGATGGTCAGGTGCATGGCATTGCTCCTGGAGGTAAGTACTCCCTTCCAAAGCCTCCGGGCATGGTGTATGTTCCCCAGGGCACTTTTCACATGGGCCCCAGTGATGAAGATCCAGCTTATGCCTTTAGTGCCCGCAACCGTTCTATATCTATCAGCGGATTTTGGATGGATGCTACTGAAATTACTAACAACGAGTATCGTCAGTTTGTAACCTGGGTTCGTGACTCTGTCGCTGCCCGCAAACTCGGCTTTGTAAAAGCCGGTGCCGATGGTGTTGAGTATGTTGACCAGGCAAAAATGAAAACTTTCAAATGGAGTGATCCAAAATCAATAGAACAGCTTGGAAACACGGATTTGATCCTTACTCCTGAAGACAGGCTTAATGGCAAAAAAGAGATTGACGCTTCAAAATTAACCTATCATTCTGAAGTCTTTGATTTGAAAGAGGCTGCCAAAAGAGAGAATGCTGGCAAAGCCCGTTCTAAATTCATTATCAAAAAAGATATTGGTATTGCTCCTGATACACTGGCGTGGATCCGTGACTTTGCTTATTCTTACAATGAACCAATGACAAAAAGATATTTTTCCCATCCGGCTTTCGGCAATTATCCTGTAGTGGGGGTAAGCTGGAAACAAGCTACTGCTTTCTGCGAATGGAGAACACATCTTATGAATACATTTTTAGACAGCAAGAAAAGATCACAGGAGTCAGACTTCCGCCTGCCAACAGAGGCACAGTGGGAATATGCTGCCCGTGGCGGTCGTTCTCAGTCAATGTTTCCATGGGGTAATTATTACCTTAGAAATAAAAAAGGATGTTTAATGGCCAATTTCAAACCCGGCCGTGGTAACTACCCTGAAGATGGCGGTTTCTACACTGTTCGTGCCGATGCTTACTGGCCTAATGACTATGGTCTGTATTGCATGAGCGGTAACGTAGCTGAGTGGACTTCCTCTATTTATTACGAAGGTCGTAACAACTTTCAGCATGATATGAACCCCGATGTCCGGTGGAATGCAAAAGATGATGACCCTCCCCTGATGAAGCGTAAAATCATTCGTGGTGGTAGTTGGAAAGATGTTGGTTATTATCTGCAGACCGGTACCAGCACTTATGAATATCAGGATTCAACCAAATCTTACATTGGTTTCCGTTGTGTGATTGATTTACCGGCAGCGCCGACAAAAGGCAAACGCTAATAAATATAATCAGTTAAAATATTGAGAGGACAGTTAAAGACCCTGTCCTCTCTTTTCCCCCTTTTTAAAATAATATCAAACTAAAAACCTTTTAAAAAATCCAATTTATGGCAGCAGCTATTCCTTCAAGAGTAAGTAAATGGGTAGACGTAGGCGTTTCTTTTGGCGCAGCATTAGTAATCTGGGGTGCACTCAGAAAAATTACCCACGCCTCCGATGCAGACACATGGTTGTGGATCGGTCTCACAACAGAAGCAATCATTTTTAGTATATACGGTATTTTATATGCTGTTTATCCTGCAGTCAAAGAGGGCGGGCATGATGAAGAGCAATTTTCTATAGCCGGCGCCAAAACAAGAGCGGCTTTTGGTTCCATGGATAAAATGTTGCTGGAAGCTGACATTACACCTGACACTATGAAGCGTCTTGGTGAAGGATTTAAACAATTAAATACTACAGTAACCGGTATGCATGGTATCTCCGATACAGTGGCTGCCACAAATGATTTTGCTGCCAAAACCAGGGAAGTAACGGGGCATTTGGATAAGGTGAAAGATGCATATATAAATACTGCTAATTCTGTGGGTGCTTTTAACCAGGCTACTGAAGGTGCCAAAATGTTTCATGACCAAATACAGGTCTTGACTAAAAACCTTTCTTCCCTGAATACAATTTATGAACTGGAGTTGCAGGAAAGCAATAATCATCTGAAAGCGTTGAATTCATTCTATGGAAAGCTTTCGGAAACTTCTGCTGCCATGCTCAATAGTGCTGAAGATGCGAAGAAAGTACAGGGACAAATAGGTGACCTGGCTACCAATCTGGGTCGACTGAATGGCATTTATGGTAATATGTTAACTGCCATGCAGGGTCGCAACTAAACAAAAAGAAGATATAAAATCCGTATCCGTGATTCATAAAGTCACTATTACTAAATTAAAAACCACAAATCTTCATGTCTTTACCTAAAGAACCGCGGCAGAAGATGATCAATATTATGTATCTGGTGCTGACAGCATTGTTAGCCCTGAACGTATCATCAGAGATCCTCAATGCCTTTAAAACCGTAAACCGAAGCTTAGAGAATACCAATTTCACCGTTAATAAGTCCACTGAAACGATCATGAGTTCGTTACAGGATAAAACCACTGAAGAGCAAACCAAAGAAAGAGCACTAATCTGGTATCCCAAAGCACAACAGGTTGTTGCAACATCAAAGACCTTGTATGATTACCTGGGGTCATTAAAAACTAAGATTTTAACTTTGGCCGGCGGTAGCACAACTGATGCAACTAAATCATTTAAAGAAGATAATCTTGATATAGTAACCAAAATGATGGTAAAGGAGGGTGAAGGGAAAAGATTATTGGCTGCCCTCACAAAATATAAAACAGATATATTTGGAATTGATTCTTCTATTAAAACTGAGTTTGAACAATCTCTGAATATTGATCTCTCAAACCCTCCGGGCCGGGATAAAAAAACAAGAGATTGGGAAGTGGCTTATTTTAATATGGTTCCTACAGTGGCGGGGCTTACTATCCTTAGTAAGTTTCAGAATGATGTCAAAACTGCCGAAAATAAAGTTGTTGCTTTCTTGCATAATAAAGTGGGGGAAGTAAAAGTAATCTTCGATACATACACTGCTATTGTTGGTCAGAATTCTAATTATCTGATGCCAGGCCAGGAACTTGAAATAAAAGCAGGTGTTGGTGCATTCAGTAAAGCAGCACAACCGACTATTAGTATCGGGGGATCTAATGTTGCAATAGGCGAGGAAGGATACGCCTTATATAAGGGTCAGGCAGGAGGTGTTGGTTCACACACTGTTCCTGTAAGAATTAGTTTTTTTAACCAGACAACCGGAAAAGATGATGTGAGAGAAGTGAATGTAGAATATGTTGTCGGTTCAGCCAATGCTTCTATAGCACTTGACAAAATGAATGTTCTCTATATAGGTGTACCAAATCCTGTAACTATCGCCGCCAGTGGTGGAGGTGATGATAAAGTAAATGCTTCTATCAGCAATGGTAGTTTATCAAGGGTAGGTCCTGGTAAATACATTGCCAATGTGAACAGTGTAAATGATAATACAATTATTACTGTTTCTGTAGATGGTAAAGTGGCAGGTCAATCACAGTTCAGGGTTCGTACCATTCCGGAGGCCCAGGCTTATGTAGGCGGTCAGCCCAGTGGCGCTAATATCGCAGCAGGAGCTTTTAAGGCCCAGGGTGGTGTGGGAGCAGGTATCAAGAATTTCCCGTTTGAACTGTCTTATGATGTAGTCAGTTTTACTTTTACCTGCGATACAGACGATGATATTATTTCTGTTCCTTCTTCAGGAGCAAACTTCTCCGGCGCAGTAAGTAATGCTATAAAACAGCATGTACAGGCGGGAAGAACGGTTACAATTGATAATATCAGGGTAAAAGGTCCGGATGGACGTACTACAACAGCCCCTTCACTCGTTTATTATATTAAATAAGTCCGATATGAATAAGACATTTGTAAAATTTGGGTTGTGTGTGGCTATTGCCGGTTTCCTGGCTACAGATGCTGTTGCGCAGCGTACACCAAGGAGAAGAACGCCTAATAATAACACTCAACCAACTACCAATCCTACCGGGGCTGATCAGCAGCAGAATAACAACAATCAGCAGCCTTCAGGATATGACCCTTATGCCAATCTTCCCATAGAGTATGATACTACCGGTATTGATAACGGGGTAAAAAAATCCCTGCGTAACGATAATGCCTTTGATAAGTCTAATCTTAATACCAGGACCCCTTTACAATATGAGCATTTGCGTTGGGATGATGCCCTGTATGCTGAGAAAGTATGGAGAGAACTCGACCTGAGGGAAAAGATGAACAAGGTTTTTCAATATGAATCCGTTGATGATAACGGGAGTGCTATGTTTATTAATATATTACTCAAAGCGGTAAATTCAGGAGAAGTGACTGCCTTTTCAGATGACAGGTTTACAACTCCGCTTGCTTCTACTGATATTCAGCAATCTACCGCAGGCAGAGCTGATACGGTTGCTAAGTATGATGTAAAACAAATTGATAAGATTGTCGGCTATGTGGTTACAAGGGCCAGCTTTGATCCTAAAACGGTTACAAAAATCCGTTTAAAGGAAGAGTGGGTATTTGACCGGGAGTCAAGCAGGATGTTTGTACGTATTTTAGGTATTGGCATACTCAAAACGGAATACTTCCCTAATACCACGAAAGAAAGAGGTACGTCTTCATTATTTTGGTTGTATTATCCTGATCTGCGCCCAATTTTGGTAAAATCGGAAGTATATAATCCTAAGAATATGGGACAAAGCCGGATGACTTGGGAAGAATTGTTTGAAAGCCGTATGTTTAGCAGTTATATAGTAAAATCAACATTAGACAATCCGGCTAATAAAATGATTAAAAACTATATCAGGGACCCCATATTAGCTCTTTTAGAAGGAGACAATATAAAAGAAAAAATATTCAATTTCGAACAAGATCTCTGGTCATATTAATACGAATCACATCGTGTAACATATTTTATCAAAAAGCCCCGAAAATGGGGCTTTTTTTAGTGCCTTATAGAATTCTTTATAAGTAAAAAAAAAATTTAGAAAATCGTAAAAGTCCTATAGGAAAACCGGAATAAAGTTGTATTTTCGTCTCGGTTTTTCATAGGATATTGGATTTTAAAAACGGGGCTGAATTTCTATTCTGGCCCCATTTTTTTTGCCCAAACACCTGAGCTTAACGAAGGGTTCTTCCTCATTTAGCAAAGTATTTTACTACAACCCTTGCCTTCGTTATTCCTATTACTTTCCCAATCTCTATTTCACCTTTACCCTCCCTTACTACTTCCTGAATATTCTTTACTGATTTAAACTCTTTTAACAACGAATCAGCCGTGCTTTTGCCAATCCCCGGAATGTCTTCCAGTTCGTTTTTAAAAGTACCCTTGCTTCTTTTCAGGCGATGGAAGGTGATGCCGAAGCGATGTACTTCATCCCGGATACGACGTATAAATTTGAGACTGCCGCTGTAATAGGGCAATTTCAAAGAAGCTGAATCTCCGGAAAAAAATATTTCTTCTTCATTCTTTGCCAGGCCAACCAAGGTGGTATGTCCATCAACACCCAATTCTTTGACTGCTTCTATAGCGGCACTAAGTTGTCCTTTACCGCCATCAATAATAACTAACTGGGGAAAAGGCTGCTCTTCTTCTTTCAGCCTTTTATAGCGGCGAAAGACTACTTCTTTCATCGTAGCAAAATCATTAATTCCTTCTACTGTTTTCACATTGAAATGTCGGTAATCTTTTTTACTTGGTTCGCCGTTTTTAAAGCAAACCATGGCGGACACCGGGTAACTACCCTGGAAATTAGAGTTATCAAAACATTCTATGTGAACAGGCAAATCCTGCAATTGTAAATCCAGTTGAAGCTGCTCCAGTAGTTTAAATTTATCGGGGCTTTTTATATTTAATTGAAGGCGTTCTTTGTTCTTTATCTCATCCATAAAATGGCTCACATTTTTTTCTGACAACTGAAGGAGTTTTTTTCTATCACCTCCTTTTGGAACAGTTACTGTTATTTGGTTTTGTGGGTATTCGATGGCAAAGGGTACAACGATTTCCCTGGCATCACTGTTGAAAGTGGTTCTCAGTTGTGCCACAGAGAAGCTGAGTATTTCTTCTGTGGATTCATCCAGGTGGGATTCTACCTTATTCGTTTGTGTCTGGATAATGGCACCGTTTCGAACCATCAGGTAATTAACATAAGCAATCTCCTTTTCTTTGAGAATGGAAAATACATCCATGTCCCCCGCACGGGAATTGGCCACCACCGAACGGGATTGGTAGTTTTCAAGGAAATCAATTTTCTTTCTTACCAACTCTGCTTTTTCAAAAGCAAGTGAAGTAGCATGGGTTTTCATTTCGTCTTTAAAATGGCGGATAACAGGAGCCAGGTTTCCCCGCAGCAGGTTTTTAAGCTGTGCGAGATTTTCTTTATAATCTTCTGCTATTTGAAGGCCTTCGCAGGGACCTTTACAATTGCCAAGATGATATTCAAGGCAAACTTTAAATTTCCCCTTTTTTATATTACTATCAGCAAGATTGAGTGAGCAGTTTCGTAGCTGAATAGTTTGTTTTATAAATTCCATCAGCTCTCTTACCCGTTTAACAGATGTATAGGGACCGAGATATTCAGATCCATCATTTATTTTCCTCCTGGTGAGAAATACCCGGGGAAAAGGTTCGTTTTTGATAACAATAAATGGATAACTTTTATCATCCTTCAGATTAATATTAAACCGTGGTTGAAACTGTTTGATTAATGAGTTCTCCAGTAAAAAGGCATCCTGCTCCGAATTAACGATAGCAAATTCAATCCGGTTAATACGTTGCACCAGCTCATGAGTTTTGTAGCTGGTAAAGGTTTTTGTAAAATAGGAACTTACTCTTTTACGAAGATGTTTAGCCTTGCCAACATATAATAATTCATTCTTGCTGTCAAAGTATTTATAGATCCCCGGATGTTTGGGAATTGTATCGGCAATATGTTGAAACTCTGCTGCGGTCATTGATTGGGATCTTCATTCCAGCTTACTTTTGTGGTGGTGATTATTTCCGGTTTACCCGGCTTCTGACTTGTCGTAACCACCTGAAAACTTTTGTCCATTTGCCATAACATTTTTTTTTGCAGAAAACTATCCCTGGTGCTTATTTCCCGGATTATAATAATATTATTCACCCTGGCATCTTCTCCCGGAAAAGGAGTAGCCAGCAACTCTTGTTTTTTAATCTCTTCTTTTTCAGGATTTACCGGGCTGTAAGTGATGATTACACGGTTAAGCATTTCATCGTGGATGACGGGTTCTTCCTTATACCGGGCAGCTACTTTTTTATCTGATAGGTCCGGAATATCGAGGAATTCTTTAGCTACCTCAGCAAACTGTTCCCGGGGAATGTAAGTGGTATCGCTATTAAGACTATCTGTGTATACCACCTTCATAATAGAGTACAAAGCAGTATCTATATGCGCAACTTGTTTTTTTATCAGGGATATAACGGAAATGTAATTTTTTTCTGCTTCTTTCCCTGCCTGTCCGGCAGGCAGGTCTTTTTGTTTGCAAGCTGTTGTTCCTATAATAACAGAAATTAATACAAATCCTGAATATTTTCTCATGACGTAAAAATAACGCAAAACAGGTCTGTGGCATTGGGATAAAACAAATATCCCGCATCGCCTGAGACGATACGGGATATGTAAAAGCAAAACGGATCTTAGTATCGGGTTTACTTATTTAGCATGATACCCAATTTTAAACCAAAATCAAACAAATGTTCCTGAACCGGATATTTTTTTTGAAAACTCGACATGGCTTGGTAACGAACCTGCGGGCCAACTTTCCATTGCAGTTTGCCGGTAGAGTAGCCTGCAAACATTTCAAATCCAGTGTTTATATTCCATTTGCGGGTAAGTGAGGGAATTTCCGCATAATTTTTATAATCAGTGGAAAGAAGATAAACTCTGTTACTTAAAAGATAAGTGGGCTGAATAGTTCCACTTACACCAATATATGATTTTCTTTTACCAATTAACTTAAGCTCCAGGCCAATTGGTACAGACGCAGAAAAATAAAGGTTGTGCAGCCAGTTCGCCTTATAACCCCCGGTATTACGATAATTAGTTAACGCAGAAACAGTGTTTGTGCCACCTGAAGCAGTACTAAGGGCAATGGTAGCCACTTCACTGGGATAAGTATAAGCTTTGATATCATACTTACTCACATTAAATTGAAGACCACCAATCAGTTTAAGATTTTTAAACAACGGATACCCGGCAGTAAAACCTAACTGAAAGCCCACATCAGGTTTGTGAGTGACTATATTGTTGATATCTGTAGAATAATAAATATTGCTGGTACCGTTACTGGCGTTGCGGGCAGAATTAATGAAAGCTTTATTTTCTTTAAGATCCCGATAGCTGATGGTTGGAGTGAAGTAAATCTGCCAGGCTATTTTTTCTCTTTTCCTGGCATGTGTATAGTAATTAACGACACTTTCAATACTCAATGGATAAATATTACTTCTATCTGAAATTTTTTCTTTCCTGGTAGTTATGGCTGTCTCTTTATTCTCTGCATTACTTATAGAAAATGAAAAATCATTTACCCGTACAGAAGAAACCGTGGTACTTAGTGGTTTGGTATAAATAATTTGTTTAACCGGTGGAGTGCTTTTTACAACCAATTCAGATTGATAAGAAATTTCTGCTTTAGTGCCAGGCTCGGGGTCATCGTAATTAATAGCCTGCGATTCAACTATATTATCCATTTCAGGTTGTATAGTATTGTCATTAAGAAAGAGTGTATTCTGCAGTTTTTCAGTGGCTGTAATGAATGGAATTTTATTATAGGCCGCCGTAACAGGAACAATAACCGATTCTGTCTTTTGCTTCTTTTCCGTTACCGTTTGTTGAGGGGAAATTGCAGGGAGTGTGCTAACTACCTGGCTGTTTTTTCCTGAAGTGCTTAACATTACCCAGGTAACAACTCCTGTAGTAAGAATTAATAAAGCAAGTCCGATGCCATACCAACGTCTGCGGGTATGGAGTGTGTTATGAATACCCTTCCATACTTTCTCAGACGGGAACATCCTGTACTGATTAGCATTTTGTTTTACAAATTGCTCAAAATCTCTGTTGTCAAATCTATTCTCCATAACCAGTCGTCAATTAAGGGTACAGTTTAAAACTATCGCTGGCCGGCAGCAGCAAGCCAGTTGGTTTGTTGTTTTGGTTTCTGTAATATTTTTTTACGAACTAATATATCTTCGAGCATAGCCTTGGCCCTGGTGTACTGGCTGCGGCTGGTGCTTTCTTCTATGTCCAGCATATTGGAAATTTCCCGGTGACTATAACCTTCAACAGCGTAAAGGTTAAGCACTGTTCTGTATCCAATCGGCAATAAACGGATGCATTCCACCACCTGTTTGGCCTGAATGATGGCCGGAACACTTTCTTCTCTTATCTGCAGCCCGGTGGCATGAATGAGATCCACACTTTCATTAAACTTCTTATTTTTCTTCAGAATGTTTATACAGGTATGTACCACTATTCGCCGGACCCATCCTTCAAAAGCACCCCTATTTTCAAAGGTGTGAATCTGTAAAAAGACCTTAATAAAACCTTCCTGCAGCATATCCTCGGCATCTTCCCGGTTATGAGCAAAACGATAACATACTGCCAGCATCTTAGGGCTGTACCTGTTGTACAACTCCCGTTGGGCGGTGGTATTGTTACTCAAACAACCTTTTAAAATGGCTTCCTCGGTCATAACTTTCTTGGGCTGCCTGTAATTTAGACAATTTTCCTGTACGAATGCTGCACAGTATTGTAAAATTTGGCTTAAAAGCTTAAAAATAAATGGTGAAAGCATGCTTTCACCATTTATAAAATATTTAAATCAAAAAAAATTACAAACCTGCTCTCAAAGCCACTATAAAATTACGCCCCGGGGCAGAAAAGCCCGAAGCAAAATACCTGTAATTTCTGTCTCCAATATTTTCTATACCAGCCTGAAGTGTCAAATTTTTTGTGAAAGCATAACTGCCCCTCCAATTAATGGTGAACCAGGCGGGCATGCCGTCAGGTGTAGCATACTGTCCGTTGTCTTCACCATCGGGATTATAATCCTTTATTTTTTTCCAGCCATTGAACATGCCGTAAACTTCAGTGCTGAATTTTTTGTCGGCATAAGTAAGGCTGGTTTTACCAAATACCGGCGGCACATGGTCTAATGGTTTTTTAGAGCCATCAGGTTTTTTGTATCTGCCATAAGTGTAGCTGATGGTATTATCCCAGGAAATTTTTTTACTTAGTTCAATTCTTAATCTTGCATTGAAACCCCGTACAAAAGCCTCGTTTGCATTCTGGCTTGCATATACAGCAGATCTAATTCCGTTATAGATAATAGAATCCTGCCCATTTAATTTAAAAGGAGCAGTTGCAATTGCGTTTCTGAACAAAGTATGAAAACCGGTTAATTCAAACCTCACTATGTCATGGAAATTTTTTGTTATACCCAGATCAAAATTATAAGTGTATTCAGGATCAATATCTGTATTTGGTATAATTACTCTTTTACTTGCAGTGCTTGATTCAAACACTTTTACCGCATCATCCACATTTGGCGCCCTGAAGCCAGATGAAAGATTTCCCGTTATCCGGAAACTCTGTACCGGCATATATACTAAACCCAGGTTACCAGTTACAGCAAATGGGGTTTGCTTAATATTTGTCACGGGTAGGTTGAAAAAGGAATTATCATTAATGGTTGAATGAAGGCTGACAGCCTGCAGCCGGATACCATCATTTAGGATCAATTTGCCATCTTTCATTTTCAGGAGGTGCTGCGCATATACACCGAAATAATTCATTTTATTCTTACCGTCGGGATATCGGCTGTCTAATTTTGTTATTGCACCTGTAATAAGATTGGTGCGGTCGGCCACAGATTTTACGTCATTCAACTGGCCATCCACACCAACGTTTAACTCATGGTTATTCCATGTTTTTCTTCCGTAAATAATAAAGCCAATCACTTTTACATGTTCCCGGCGGCTATCAAAACGATCTAAACGACGGTACTCTCTCTGTTGACGGCTTTCTTTGATGTCCTGATAATTTAGATTTACTCTCAGGTCATTAAAAAAACCAAGCTGCTTAACATTCAGTTCGTATGCAGTCAATAGCCTTGTTTGCGGGCCATAGAACCATTCTGCATATCGTAACATAGTACCGATACTACCACCAAAATTCCTGGTATCCTGCAAGCGGTCATACCGTGGTACATCGCTTGAGTTAGAATACTGAAAATTTAAACTATGTGATACTTTATCACTTTGCTTGAATAACAATTTTTGTGTGATGTCCCATTGTTTGTAACCGGAGAAACGTTGTATCCTGTCATCGTCATTTTTTACCACGGAGTCAATACCATTAATTCTTTTAATGTATTGCGAACGCCGTCCGAAGTGGGGGTATTTGCTTTTATAATTATCTCCCATTTTCATATCACCAAAGTCACTGTAGGTATAGGACTGCAGCCAGGCAAATTTTTTGCCACCAAGGTTAACGTCAGCATGACCTGTTTTTTCTTCATTAGCTGAGCTGTAGCGGACAAAAGCACTACCGGTAACTTTCAGTTTATCATTGGTTGATAATACAGGTGCTTTGGTTCTGAAATGAATTACACCGCCCAGTCCATCACTTCCATACATGGTAGAAGCAGGGCCATAAATTACCTCCACTCTTTCCAGTATATTTTGATCAACGGTAATCGCATTTTGAAGGTGCCCGGCCCGGTACACAGCATTATTCATCCGGATGCCATCCACTACCAGCAATACACGGCTGGCCTCAAAACCACGGATAACCGGGCTACTGCCACCCTGCTGGCTTTTTTGTACAAATACATTACCGGAATTAATCAACAGGTCGCCTGTATTCTGACTATTAAATTTTGCGATTGTACTGGCAGTAATAACATCAATCTTTTGTGCCAGGTTTTTTTTCTTTTCAGCAAACTTGTTTGAAAACACCACCACTTCGTCAAGATTTTTATCGTCAGTGGTGTCTTGTTGTGCAATGGCGCATACAGACGTATATAGCAATGCAGAAAGCAGTGCAATCTTTCTCATATTAAATTTTTGGGATTACAAAATTGTATAAAGCCGTTGGAAAAAAGGAATCAGCACTGCGGCGGCGGAGTAAGTATTTTCCTGAACTGGCTGATTGGTATTGGGGATATTAGCGGGGAATAACAATCATGTTTGGATAAGAGATTTTGTGTTTCACTATGTTGATTGCAAAAGGTGGGCAGGCATTTAAAAAGTTGTACAAGCAGTTTGTTTTGCTCATTATTTTTCCCGGCTGCATTTCTTTCTTTTTCTACCAGGATGGTTTCATCATCATCATATAAACCGGTAAAAGTATAAATGCCATTCTCCAGTTTTTTAGTATGAATATCAAACATGCTGTTATTGACCCATATTTCATGTTTGTCCATCCACACAACTTCATCCTGAGGTAAATTGATTGTTTGTAATATTTGTGTTTCCAATTTTTCTTTCATCCGGTTTCGGATATCACCCCTTTTAACAGTAGTAAGGAGGATGAACAGCAGTGGGGCTAATCCCAGCAGGGTAAAAAAAAGGCTGGTTATTTTTTTTGTTCTGATTTTCACTGTAAAGGAAGATAAACAAAAGTAGCATTATTTCTTCCGAATAAGGCTGTCTAAGGGGTATTTGGCTTTCATGGTATCCAGGATAGAATTGGCCCAGGCGATAATTTTATTCTTTTGTTCGTCCGTCAGCCGGGCATCTTTGTGAGTCCATTTATAAGACTTTATGGGCATTTTACCATCTTCTATCATTTCTATTGTTTCTTCCATTTTGTGGTATTGATACCGGAGACTCCGGTTGGTATATTCATCAAAGTTGATTGCCCTTTTGCCGCTTGTAATATGGTCGTTATGCCACCAATGAAACGGTTGAAATTTGGAATACCAGGGATACCTTGTATTATTACTATGGCAATCATTGCAGGCTTTGGCCAGAATATTTTTTACATCTGCC
>JBKJLR010000207.1:0-2818 GCA_046596865.1 Chitinophagaceae bacterium | reverse complement strand
CTAGTAGAATATTTTTAATCATTTAACAGTATCGTTAGTAATCGTTTTAGTTGGAAGGATGATTCCATTATGCTCATACAGGTATTTGAAATCCACCATCCATTGATCCTTTATTTTTAAAACTTTTAGTGTGTCATGATCATTTTTGAAAGAGTTGGAATAAATAATTACCGTTACAGAATCTTTCACCGGTTCCATTACGCTGATAATATTAATAGAAGAGGTACGGTAACCATCCTTTGTGAGCTGTTCAGCTTTTTGATAGCTGCGTTCAGCCACATCCATATAATTAACATTAACTGAGTCAGACAGCATGTACGTTCTCGCCTCATTAAACTTACCATCTAAGGCTGCCCTGATAAAGTTCCTGGCGGCATCAATATTATTTTCCGATTTTCCGGGTACTTGTTTGTCTTTACCCTTACAGGAATAAATAAAGAAAAATAAAAAAGAAGCCACAAAAAAGAATATCACTCTCATATTGCAAAGTACAAAAATTTAGTATGATAACTGCTGCTTAAAAATTAAAAAGCACCTCTTAAAGAAGTGCTTTTAATTTTCGCAACAATATTTTTTTATTGTTTGAGTTTGTCCAGTTCCTTGAGGGCTTCTTTCATTTTTTCAGGGTCCAATTCTTTTAAAACGCTATCCAGATCGTTTAGACCTTTTTTGAGTGTATCGCTGTTAATAAGATCTTTCATTTTGTCCGTTATTTCCGTGGTATCAGCCTCATTCATTTTGTTGTCGTCAGTACTGGTATTTTTAGCTTTATCCATGCCCATTTTCATTAAAGTAGCCATGCTGAAATCAACCTTCCATTCTCCACCTTCTTTTTTTAATGGAAATTCATTTTTTTCATTATTCTTAACAGTGTTTGTTACTGTGACAGTGGCATTATCACCATTTATCTTAGCCTCTCCAATTACCATTTTTTTAAATTCTTCTGAAGGGTCATCGTTTTTAACCGTTGAATCTTTATCCATGCCCATTTTTTCAGCTGCGTCCATCGCTTTTTTCATCATATCAATAGTGCTCTTACTATCTTTCGTGGATAGCCTGGCAGCCCCATCCAAATCTTTTTTCGACATTCTTTCAAAAAAAGCTACCATAACAGATCTGGGATCATTTCCCACTTTTTCTTTTCCCTTGCAGCCTGTAAACAAAAACAAGGTCAATATTGCTCCGGTAATAAAAAGGCAATTGATTATTTTTTTCATATTTGGTTTTTTAGAAACACAAATGTATGATTACTCCGGCTTATTTTACCAGCCAAGCCGCTGCTTCTTGATCAACCTGCAGTTTTCATTGAGAAAAATATCATCTGTGGTTACGGCAAAGGGCAAAGTATCAAGGCGCAAATATTTACTGTAAGCTCCGTTTACTGATTTATTTAGCGATTTAAAAACAAATTCAGAACAATACATCACATCGTCTGATTCGTAATTAAAAAACATATCAAACTTCAACCCTGCCTTATAATATCCATCCACGACGACTTTCAATTTTTCTGCTTCTTCTTTTTTCAGGTTATACCGGTAGAGGCCGAATGCATTATTTTCGGAAGGTGAACAAAAGCTATCCAGTAATTCCCGTTTTAGTTTTTGGCTTGGATTGTAACTGCCTCCCAGGGAATGATATACAAATGCTGAATCATGTTCTATGAATACAAGGCCGCAATGAGAGAAGGAAGTGTCTCGCCGGTTCATACTTCTTGCAGCCTGGCTTACTTCATCCATGCCGCTTCTAAAAATTACGTCACCGTTTTTAATAAGAGTTTTAATGCTGTCAATCTTTTTAAAAGCTTCAGCCAGCATGGAAGGAGAGAGAGATATTTTATCTGTTGAATGAGATGATTTGCAGGACCAGGCAAAAAAAAGCAGGAGCAAAAAGAATAGATTAGTTCTCTTCATTCCTGCAAAGTAATAAATGTTTGTCAGTGCTATTATGCCGGTTTGTCTTTCTTAAAAATGGCTGGCGTTTGCCGGTTGGCTAGTTCTTCTTCCTCTCTTTCATGATCTTTATTATAGGCTTTGATGATGGCTTTCACAAGCCGGTGACGTACTACATCTTCTTCATCCAGCTCTATATGTGCAATACCTTCAATATTTTTCAGAATGCGGGCAGCCATTTGCAACCCACTCCGCTGGTTCCTTGGCAGATCTACCTGTGTCATATCACCAGTGATGATGGCTTTGGCATTGCCACCAATTCTTGTCAAAAACATTTTCAACTGAAGCTCGGTGGCATTCTGTGCTTCATCAAGTATTATGTAAGCATGGTCTAAGGTTCGACCCCGCATATATGCAAGCGGTGCAATCTCGATTGTCCGTGTGGTCATATAATAACCCAGCTTGTCAGCAGGTATCATATCATCCAGCGCATCATACAAGGGACGCAGGTATGGATCAATCTTTTCTTTTAGATCACCCGGTAAGAAACCAAGACTTTCACCAGCTTCTACCGCAGGTCTTGTCAAAATGATTTTCTTAACTTGTTTATTTTTTAATGCCCGTACAGCTAAGGCAACGGCGGTATAGGTTTTACCTGTACCAGCGGGGCCAATGGCAAATACGATGTCATTCTTTTCTGACTCCTGCACCATTTTTTTCTGATTGGCTGTTCTTGCCCTCACTGATTTCCCATTGGGACCAAAAACCAATACTTCATTGGGGTTCTTTTCCTGGAAATTATCAATTACTTCGGCATCATCACCACCGAGTACCTGTTCGAAATAATTCTGGCTCATATGACCATTTCTTTCCAGGTAGGAAACAATGAGAGAAATTTTTTCCCTGGCAGTAGCTATGTGCTCAGGGGC
>JBKJLR010000201.1:0-9383 GCA_046596865.1 Chitinophagaceae bacterium | reverse complement strand
TTTTTTTTGATATTTATTGTTAATTAGACGAATTTTCTGCTCAGGTCTTGCGGATAGGGGAATAGAATTCCTTTATATACAGCGGTTCGGAGTAAGCAAGATCAGCAAATTGTTTTTTATGAAAACAACGGATTGATAAGGCTGCAAGATGGGAAGCATTGCTGAGGGTATCACTAAAGCTTGCATGGGTATTTGTAATCAAAAGCTGTAGTTTTTTACGACCATTGCCACAAAAAAGTATTTTGTCAGCAGAAAGAAGCGATTCAAAACTTCTTTCATCTATAATCATTGCACGGGCTGAAACTTTTTCGTGTAATGATTTATCATAGACAGCCGTAAACACTTCCATTCTACGGGCATCTATCAGGGGGCAAATAAGTGTAGTGGCTTCTTCTTTTACCGCAAAAGCCATCATTTCCAATGTACTCACTGTAACCAGGGGAATGTGTAAGGCATAGCATAAACCTTTTGCCGCGGCTAACCCTACCCGCAGACCTGTGTACGAACCCGGACCAATGCTTACTGCAACTGCCGACACCTGGTCAGGTCTAAAACTATTTTTTTGAAGTATTTCCGAAATAGCCTTGTGCAACCATGCAGCATGATCTTTTTGATTTTCATTAATAACTAATTCTATTACCTCATTGTCTTTTGTAAGGCAAACAGAAGCTGCATCAAGAGCTGTATCAATATTTATTAGTAAACTCATTTGGTCAACTCTATATTTTGTAATAGAGAGGATGGTTGATAACGAGAATTCGATTGAGCTAATTTTGTCAGAAGCTCATACACATTTCCAATACCGATGATGGCTCCCCATTCGAAAGGCCCGTAGGGATAATTAGTACCCAGTTTCATGGCAGTATCAATTTCTTCCTTGCTGCTTACGTTTTCCTCCAGTGCATAATGTGCTTCATTGATGATCATGCTGATTACTCTGGCAGTAATAAATCCCGGCACATCGGGCACCCATTCCATTTTCTTATTGAAGCAGGAAAAAATTTTTTCAGCCTTTACTTTATTTATCTCAGTGGCGGCAGCTTCCACCAGGGATCTTTTTAAAAAACTGGCCCAACCATTAATCCTGATAAAATCAGCAGGCAGCCCATCCAATGTATTCATTACTCCATTTATGATGACAATTGCCGGGTGAAGGTTTTTCAATTTGTCAATCCTTTCAGCCCTATTGTTGAACAAAAGGTCAATGTAGGCGTCAGCATCCTCCACATAATTAATTTCCTGCTGCCATTCTATCTCCACATTATTGGGAATTCCCTGCGCCAGCAGCTCTTCCTTTAAAGTATTATTGGTTATCACCACAATCTTCATAAACCTTTTTTGCAAAGAAAACGCATAAAGCTAAATTCGTCCTCTTGAATTTTTTAAAAGGCCGTAATATCTGCCGGGATTCCTGATTTAATTTTTTTTTTAATCTATTTAATAATACAATCTATATCCCTTTCAAATAACAGGTTGGGGGTGAGAATAAATAAAAACCATGAGTAAAACCATCATTACCACAGTGAATGCGCCATCTCCCATCGGTCCCTATAACCAGGCAATATTACAGGGCAATATGTTATTTATTTCCGGGCAAATTTGTATCGACCCTGCTACCGGGGATCTAAAGAATAGAGATATACAGGAAGAAACCCACCAGGTAATGCATAACCTGAAGGCTATTTTGCAGGAAGCCGGGATGGATTTCAACCAGGTTGTAAAAACGACCATATTTATTACTGATATGCACCAATTTGGAGAAATTAATACGGTGTATGGCAAATACTTCGAAAGTGATTTTCCAGCCAGGGAAACGGTGCAGGTATCGGCCCTTCCCAAGTTTGTAAATGTCGAAATCAGTATGATAGCTATTAAATAATTTACCGCTGGCACTACCAGGAAGCCACATACCCCTAATTTGTGGAAGACTCAAATTTTGTCAGTATATTTTTTTATTTTCACAGACTCACTTACTCACTCACTCTATCAATCACTCACACAATTTTAAATTTTAGTACTTAACATTTTAGCTATGCGAAAAATTTACTCAACGTTACTTGTCCTGTCTTTAATAACATTTGTTGCTTTTTCTGTACTTACAGGATGTCAGCAGAAAACTAATAATAAGATAGAAGCAGAATCAGAAGAAGAAGATAATGATAAATATGATGGTGCTGATCAGGCTATACTTTTTGAATTAGAAAGAACAAAAGACCCGGCAACAGGTAAAGTGCCCTGGCAAAAACTCCGTATTGCCATCGAACAAACAGCAATAGCTAAGCAACTAGCAAGGTCTGGCAGACCAGGATCAACGCAAGCTTTAACCTGGATCGAAAGAGGACCTGATGGTGATGTCTCCCGGCTCTCTGGTAACCCACGGCCCAATGATGATCAAACTTCAGGAAGAATAAGGGCCACTATGATTGATTCATTAGACCCAACGCATAGAACAGTTTTTGCCGGAAGCGTTGCGGGTGGTTTATGGAAAACAACCAACATTACTGCCTCACCGGCTAACTGGACACTGGTAAATGATTTCTTATCAAATCTTGCTATTGCTGATATATGCCAGGACCCACGTCCCGGTTTTCAGAATATTATGTACATGTGTACGGGTGAGTCATATGGTAATGCAGATGCAGTCAGAGGTGTGGGTGTATTTAAAAGCGTTAATGCCGGTGCCACCTGGACTTTTCTTTCAAGTACCAGCAGCTTTTTGAACGGCACCAGGATTCTTTGTGATTTTTTAGGGAATGTATATTTAGGAACCCGTACCACTGGTTTACAACGGTCTATTGACGGAGGTGCATCCTGGACTAATATAACTCCTGCCGGTATTGGCAATGATATATGTGATCTTGAAATAAGTTCTACCGCTGTAGCTGCAAGATTGCATGTAACAACAGGTATTTTCAGCCAGTCAGGATATAGTTATACAGACATACCTGTCACGGTTACTTCTGGTACAGGATGGGTAGCACCAACAACTCCCTTTACCTCCTTTAATCAAAGAATTGAATTTGCAGTCAGCGGAAATGTTTTGTATGCTTGTCCGGACAACGCAAGTCACCAGGTTCCACTTATCTGGAAATCAATAGATGGAGGAGCTAACTGGGCGGGCATTGCTATACAACCGGGTGGAGGCACCTGGGCTAATGGGCAGGGATGGTACGATCTATCTTGCGGAATAAATCCAGCTAACAGTGATGAGTGTATTGTGGGAGGCCTGGAATGTTATAAAACTACAACCGGGGGAAGCACACCCTGGACGAAAATAGCGGTATGGGTGGGTGGTTCCGGTCAATACATACATGCCGATCAGCAAGATATTCAATGGTGGGATGGAGGAAATAAACTCATGTTCGCCTGCGATGGTGGTATTCATTATTCTTCAGATGGTGGAGCCACAACAAGAGACAGAAACAAGGGGTTAAGAATAAAACAATTTTATTCTATAGCTATTCACCCGACTGATATAAATAATTTTATTGCCGGTGCCCAGGATAATGGGATGCACCGTCTTAACCACCCGGGTTTGGATAGCTCCATTGAGTTTTATGGTGGTGATGGAATGTATGCTGCAATTGACCAGAATGAACCACAATTTCAGTTTGGTGCTGCTTTTAATAATAATATAAGACGAACCGTAAATGGTGGAGTCAGTTGGGGAAATACTAGTTTTTCCGGTGGACGTTTTGTAAGTCCTTGGGATTATGATAATACCGGCAACATCATGTATATCTGTAATGCAGCCGGCAGTTTTATAAGATGGAACAATCCACAGGGTGGGTCCGTATCTTCTGATATTGTTTCGGTTCCTGAATTTACCGGCAACGTTTCTGCGGTTCATGTTTCGCCTTTTACAGCTAACAGGGTTTTTTTTGGTATGGGTAGCGGAGGGGTATTCATCGTGGACAATGCCAACAGTGGAACAAGTATTCCAGGTACAAATATTACACCGGCAGGTGCATCAGGATATGCTAACTGCGTGGTGACAGGTTCATCTGATCAAAATCTTATGGCTTGTTATTCCAGTTATGGAGTTACTAATGTATTCGTATCTACAAATGGCGGAACCAGTTGGACGGCTTGTGATGGTAACCTGCCTGATATGCCAGTAAGATGGGGACTTTTTCATCCTGACGATAATGGCAAAGCATATATAGCTACTGAAACAGGAGTGTGGGAGACGGATCTTTTAAATGGTGCTTCAACAGTTTGGAATGCTAACGCCAGTTTCCCTAACGTAAGAACTGATATGATCAAATATCGTTCTTTGGACCGCACCATTGCGGCCGGTACTCATGGAAGAGGTGTTTGGACAGCTACTGTGGCTGCACCAGGTGGCTTTACCTTCAACAACCCTGCACCTGTCACGGCCGTTTGCCCGGCAGGACCTACTATGCAGACCACCTTAACTGCAACTTTTAGCACAGGGTTTTCCAATCCAATCACTCTTACAGCCAGCACTCCTCCAGTGGGAACAACTGTTACCTTCGGAACAAACCCATTGACCACCGGCACACCTTCCAGCACGGTTACATTAAACAATACCAATACCCTGGCTGCCGGTTCTTATGTAATAACTATAACAGGAACTGCAAGCGGAGCCGCTACACAAACCAGGGATATTACTTTTACAATTACTGCAGGCTCCGGCCCGGCCATCACCTTACAACCGTCCAATCAAACCATTTGTGCCGGAGCCAATACAACGTTTAGCATCCTTTCACCAACGGCAACTGCTTTCCAATGGCAGGTAAGTACGGATGGTGGTGGAACTTATACGAATGTTTCCAATGGCGGTGTTTATTCCGGAGCTACCTCCGCAACGCTGAGTATAACCGGCGCAACTGCGGGATTAAATAATAATTTTTATCGTGCTATTGCTTCTACACTATGCGGAACTACTCAATCCAATGCTGGTATCCTGACTGTAAATACAGCTCCGGCCATTACATCAAATCCATCGGATGCGACACTTTGTGCCGGTTCAAATAACACCTTTAGTGTTGTAGCTACCGGAACAGGTATTACTTATCAATGGCAAATAAGTACAAATGGTTGCGCAGGCCCATGGAATAATATTTTAGGAGCCAATTCATCCAGTTATACTTTAACAAGTATTACTGCGGGTCAGAATAATACAGGTTACCGTGCTGTTGTAACCGGTACATGTACCCCCGCAGCCACTTCTAACTGTGCTTTGCTTACGGTGATTACTTCTATAGTAATTACTACGCAACCAACCAGCCAGACAATATGCGAAGGCAGCAATACCAGCTTTACCGTTGCAGGTACTGGTACGGGTATCATTTATCAATGGCAGGTAAGCACTGATGGTGGTGGTGCGTATACTAACATAACCAACGGTGGTGTTTATTCAGGAGCAACAAGTAGTACTTTAAATATTACCGGTGCTACCTTCTCAATGAATAATTACAGGTACCGGGCACAGTTGTCTAATTCAACCTGTACAACTCCCGGTGTTTCCAATGCAGCCATACTTACCGTAAATACTTTACCCTCGATATCGGCTAACCCACAAAGTGCTACCATCTGTGTTGGCGGCAGCAATACATTCAGCGTAACCGCTGCGGGCACAGGTATTAGTTACCAGTGGCAATTAAGTACAAATGGGGGAGGTGCGTTTAATGATATCGCTGCAGCTATAGGTTCCAGTTACACTGTTTCAGCAGTTACAGCAGGCATGAATGATTACCGGTACCGTGTTGTAGTATCGGGTACCTGTGCACCAGCCGCTATTTCCGCAGCAGCAACGCTGACAGTAATAAGTCCGGTGGTTATCAATACCGGTGGTCAACCTGCTAATGTTGAAACATGTTCTGGCAGCAATGCTACCTTTAGCGTAACGGGCACCAGCACTCAAACTATAATTTACCAATGGCAGGTAAGTACAGATGGGGTTAACTGGACAAATATCACCGGTGCTAATGGACCTTCTTACACAGTGACCAATTCAGCCGTGCTGATGAATAATAACAGGTACAGGGTGCAGTTATCCAATGCAACCTGTTCTGTTCCTACAATTTCTTCGGCAGCCACACTTACTGTTCGGCAATTACCAACTATTGGATTAACCGCAGCTCCGCTAACGAGTTTGTTACCGGGACAGACCACAACGCTGACGGCTACACCAAGTGCATCGACAGGCGGCACATTGAGCACCAGCTGGTATAGAGATGGAACTGCGTTTGCCAATACAGGCAATACGTATGTAGCCGATGTAACCAAATTGGGTTCTTACCAGGTGAAGATCCAGGAAATGTTCTCCAGTGGTCTTATTTGTTTCAATGAATCACCAATTGTAATTATTTCTGCTACTGTTAGCACCCGGCTGTTCATCTTCCCAAGTCCGAATGACGGAAGGTTTACGGTGTCTTATTATAATACCGGTGGTGCAGGCACTTCCAGGTCAATAACAATATATGATTCAAAAGGAGCGAAAGTGTATAATGCTAAGTTCCCTGTTATAGGTCCGTACACATTGTTAAGTATTGATCTGAGACCGGCACAAAGAGGTGTTTATTATGTGGTGGTGGGAGATGCTACCGGTAAGAAATTATCAGAAGGAAAAGTGATGGTGAACTGGTAATACAATAATGAAAGATATAGTGATCCCATCCGCTATGTGGCGGATGGGATTTTTTTTAATAGGATTATGTATTTAGACCGCAAACTCATTCCAGCAGCCAACTTTTACTTTTTTGCCTTGACGCAAAAAAGTAACAAAAAAAGTCAAGGCTGCGAAAAAATGGCTAAAAATTGTTTCATAAGCCTAAACCCAGCGAACTCGCCGCTAGATTCTAACAGATTGAAAATACTGCTGGCTCAAACAACGCTGGGTTTTTAACGGCTTACTCTACAATTTTCTTAACGCCATTTTTTCGAGGCCGCTTCCTAAAAGGCAATGCGGCTTAAATGGTAATCCTATTTTTTAAATTGTTTGCAGGTATCATTAAAACGACACTTTCACCCTGAGCCGATAGCTATCGGCTTTATCGAAGGGTGATTAATAGGAGTAAATTTTCTCTTTCACCAACAAAATTATGCTTAAAGAAATGTTGCTCTTTCGGACTACTTTAGTATTTTTATATTGTGGGTGAAACAAAAAAATACCGGACAATCATTACCTATGGAAATCATTTTGAAGAATTTTTATCAAAACAACGACAAAAAGTAAAGGAAAAAATTGCCTGGACTTTTTTTGCTGATTGGGGAAGTTCAACAAATTCCAGAAACCTATCTAAAACACCTGGAAGGAACAGACGGACTTTATGAAATTCGAATTCAACATGCATCTGACATTTTTAGAATTTTCTGTTTTTTTGACGAAGGAAAACTGGTTGTATTAGCAAATGGGTTTCAGAAAAAAACTCAAAAGACACCAAGACAAGAAATTATAAAAGCATTAAAAATAAAGGAGGAATATTATGAAAGCAAAAAATAATACAAAACCCTTTGCACAGCTTATTGACGAGCAGTTTGGCAAAAAAGGGACAACGAAGCGTAAAAAATTTGACAAAGGCTATCAGACTTTTAAGTTAGGTGCAATGATCCACGAAGCAAGACTTGAAAAAGGTTTGACACAGGAACAACTTGCAGATAAGTGCGGCACTAACAAAGCGTATATATCAAAAGTTGAAAACAATATTAAAGATGTAAGAATTTCAACATTGCAAAAAATTGTTGAAGTTGGACTTGGTGGACAACTTAATTTATCTGTGGTGCTTTGACAAGGCGGTGGACAAAAAGAACCGCTTATATTCCATTGGCAATTCGGCGGGCCGACGAATAATACCAATTCAACATTTATTTACTCAGGGTAACAAACCTGACATTTATCCATAGATGTACGCTTAATGTCTGATTGGTGTTAATCCGAAAAGAAAATCCGGAGCTAATTGATTTAGCTAAAGATTGGTATTAGAACGAAAGCAATTCGGCGTCGTACCGGGCTTGACCCGGTATCTTTTTCAAAAGTTTTGCATCAGGGAAAGATGCCGGGTCAAGCCCGGCATGACAGATCAGATCCTTTAATTTTTACTCTCCGGAATTTTCTGATGTTTTTTTAGTAAATGATTTACTTCTGAAAGTAAATCCTTCATCTCAAAGGGCTTGGAAATAAATCCTTCGGCGCCGGCCTCCAGGCACTTTTTTTGCGCATCCGGATGGGCAGACATCATGATGACAGGAATGTGGGCAATGGCAGCATCCTTTTTAAAGCCGGCACAAATATCGGTTCCATTTGTCCCCGATAAAAGCATATCCATAATTATAAGGTCAATGCCACTGTTGAGTATAATTTCAGATGCCTTTTCTGTCCTGTTCAATACCGTTACTGAAAAACCTTTATACTCCAGTAATATCCTGATCATTCTTCCGATATCCGGATCATCATCAATCACTAAAATTTTCTCCATGTAATTGTTTTTATTGGGCAACTGGTAAAGTAAAAGTAAACACAGAGCCTTTTCCTTTTTCACTTTCAATGGTTATAAAGCCATTGTGTCTTTCAATAATTTCACGGGCAATAAACAACCCTATACCAAAGCCAGGGTACGTTTCTTCATTTTCGCCACTCACCCGGTAAAAACGTTCAAATATTTTTTCATGTTGTGCCGGATCAATTCCAATTCCATAATCCTTTACACTCACCGCCACCTGGTTTTTTCCTGCATTGGATACCTTTATTTCAATAGGGCTATTGTCCATCGAATATTTGATGGCATTGCCAATAAAATTAATAAGTACCTGGCCCACCCTATCCTTATCGCCATTAATACGGCAATTAAAATCAGCATAAATATCTATAGCATGTTTGGGATTAGTATAAAGTATATCCTGTACTGTCTCCTGAACAAGATCAGTAAGGCTAAACATTTCTTTTTGCAATTCAAGCCTGCCAGCTTCAATCCGGGTGAGATCCAGCATTTCAGAAATCAGCCTGGTTAACCGCATTACGAGGTTGTCAATACGAAGCAAGGAATCTTTTATCTGTAAAGGCAATTTTGTTTTCTTTTCTTCTTCAAAGATCATTAGTAATAATTGCACATACCCTTTAATAGAAGTAACCGGCGTTTTTAATTCATGGCTTACCATTTTAATAAAATCTCCTTTCCGTTGTTCCTCTTCTTTTATTTTTTGAATCTCCGTGGTGGCGCCGACCCACATTTTAATATTTCCATTTTCATCTTTTACCGGTGCAGCAAGGTTTAAATGCCAAATGTAATTCCCTTCTTTGTTCAGAAACCGCATTTCCATTTCTAAAACAGTCCCTGTTTCCGCCGCTTTCTGAAGCCTGGCCTGGAATTCATTCACTTCATCGGGATGCATAATTTTATGATAGCCGAAATCTCTTA
>JBKJLR010000228.1:0-13117 GCA_046596865.1 Chitinophagaceae bacterium | reverse complement strand
ACGATTTCCTGCCTATCAACCCATCCATTTTATGAACAAAAAAATTCAAACGGCACTTATTTCTGTTTTTTACAAAGACGGACTGGAGAAAATTGTCCAACTGCTATCGAAACATGGTGTCATCATCTATTCTACCGGTGGCACACAGGCTTTTATTGAAAACCTTGGGGTGAATGTAGTACCCGTAGAAGAGTTGACCGGCTATCCTTCCATTCTTGGTGGCAGGGTAAAGACATTACATCCTTCTGTATTTGGCGGCATATTAGGAAAAAGAGATGATGAAACCCATATGCAGGAAATGAAGCAATATAAAATTCCTGAAATTGATCTGGTGATTGTAGATCTCTACCCTTTTGAAGAAACGGTGGCATCCACTACTGATGAGAATTCAATTATTGAAAAAATAGACATTGGTGGCCCATCCATGATAAGAGGTGCGGCGAAAAACTTTAAAGATGTAGTAGTGATAGCTGCGAAAAAGGATTATACCGCATTAGAAAATATGCTGAGAGATCAAGAAGCCGAAACAACATTAGCACAACGAAAAGACTTTGCAGCAAAAGCATTCGAAGTAGTGGCGAATTATGATGTGGCCATTGCGAAATACTTCAACCCATCTGAATCTTTATACTTTCTTGAATCAATCACCCCACCCAAAGCGATGAGATATGGCGAGAATCCACACCAGTCGGGGATTTTTTATGGTGATCTGAACAAACTCTTTGACCAGTTACATGGAAAAGAACTTTCATATAATAATTTGGTGGATGTGGATGCAGCTATGCAATTGATAAGAGAGGCCTCCCTGCCCTCCGCAGGAGGGTTCTCAGAGTCTGATTTTGTAAACGACTTTTCTACTTTAGAAACATCAAAACTATCAGGGTCTAAAGCCCCTCCTTCGGAGGGGTTTGGGGAGGCTTCTCCTGCGGAGGGCAGGGAGGCTGTCTTTGCAATCATCAAACACACCAATGTTTGCGGCATTTCACAACGTTCAACCATAAAAGAAAGCTGGGATGCAGCACTGGCCGGCGATCAGGAAAGTGCTTTTGGAGGTGTACTCGTTTGTAATGGAACGATTGATATAATAACGGCCCAGGCAATTAATGAAATTTTCTTTGAGGTATTGATTGCTCCTGCATTTGATGAAGATGCATTGGCAATTTTAAAGTCGAAGAAAAACAGGATATTATTAAGACAAAACGTGCAAGGTACAAATGCCCCCAACGAAATGTATCGTTCGCTTTTGAATGGTGTACTAGTTCAGGGGACTGACGAAGGGAATTATTCTGAATGGAAAGAAACAGGAGCAAGAGAAACAACAACAGCAGAAAAAGAAGATTTGGTTTTTGCCAATCTCGTCTGCAAGCATTTAAAATCAAATGCCATTGCATTGGTAAAAAATAAACAACTTATCGGTAAAGGTTGTGGCCAGACGAGCCGGATTGACTCTTTGCGGCAAGCCATCAATAAAGCAAAACAATTCAACTTCGATTTAAAAGATGCCGTAATGAGCAGTGATGCATTCTTTCCTTTTGATGATTGCGTAAAACTGGGACATGAGGCGGGTATAACTGCTTTTATTCAGCCCGGAGGTTCCATAAGAGATAATGATTCTATTGAGTATTGTAAAGCCCATAACCTGGCAATGGTAATAACAGGGCTAAGACATTTTAAGCATTAAACCCCAAACCCCTAAAGGGGCTTATGAAGAATCTTCAAAATTTAAAACTATTAATTGTTCCTTAGGGAGATTTAGAGGGTATGAATCTATTTGATTTTCATAAAACCATTGTTCAATCTTCCGCTGATTCTTTAAAAAAATTATCGGTATTTAATCCTTTGACCATTCATAAAAAAGGAACAAGGTCAAAAGCCATTTTTGCGTTGGCATTAGTTTGTGTTTTGTGGGGTACTACCTGGATAGCATCTAAAGAAGGGGTTCGGCATATGCCTGCTCTTCAACTGGCAGCGATCCGGCAACTGATTGCGGGTACGTTATATGTGGGGTTTTTTCTTTATAAAAAAATCCCATTGCCAAAAGGAAGAGAATGGATACCCGTGTTGGTATTGAGCTTCCTCAATTTCATTATGAGTAATGGACTCAGCACATGGGGGGTAAAATATATTTCGGCCGGCCTTGGATCCATTATGGGTGCCATCTTTCCTCTGTGGTTGGTACTTATTGGTCTGTTTGTCTCCAAAGAAAAAATTCCTCAAAAAGCCTTGATTGGTTTACTACTTGGCTTTGGTGGTGTTTGTATTATTTTTTATGAACACCTGCGGGATTTCCTGATACCAGATTTTCGTTTTGGAATTATGTTATCGCTTATCGCCACCTGGACATGGGCTTTTGCAACCCTCTATACAAAAAAACAGGCGGCAAGGTTTAATCCCTACTTCAGCCTGGGACTGCAAATGCTGATATCAGGGATCTGCCTTTACACTTTTACCAGTCTTACCGGAAATACTATTCCAGTTGCAAAAATTCCATGGCAGTCATGGGCTTCCATTGGCTACCTTATCCTCTTTGGTTCACTCATTGCTTTTGTTTGTTACCTGTATGCCCTGCAAAACCTACCTACGGAACAGACATCCATATATGCTTATATAAATCCAATGGTAGCTGTATTATGCGGCTGGCTGATTTTTAATGAAAGGGTTACGATCTTTATTACAGTTGGGGGTCTGGTAACATTGCTGGGAGTTTACCTGGTTAACAAAGCATTTAAAACTATACCACCACCCGAGCAACCAGAGACCGAAGGAATTTAAAAGTAAATACTCCAGGGATTTGAAACCCTTTAAGTTTACCCGGCAGTTTCTTCAATAAACTGTTTGTAAATTTCTCTCCATCCTTTAAACCTTAAATCTGTTCCAAGAAAAGTATTGTGCCAGATGCTGATGAATGTTCCGTTGACTTTTTTTACCTGTTGATAGTAATATCTCATTTCCTCCAGGGCTTGTGGCGGGGTAAGTTTTTGCTCAAAAAAAGAATTTGCTTCCATGTAGCAGAAAGACCAGAGCTGCAAATCAGTTTGCTCTTCTCTTTCCAAATCATACCAATAAAAAGGACAAGCTACGGAAGCCCGGAAGCCATTGATACTTCCATAACCCATTGAAAAATCATCTTTGATGACCGCAGCCAGCAAATGGCGAAATGTTGTTGGCAATGTAAAACGAATGAAATGCTGGCGGGAAGAAGTAATTTTTATTCCTGTAATATCACCAATAGTTTGAATTTCTTTTTTGATTAAAGAGGGCTCATCACCGCTTTGCCAGGAAGGATGAACACCTATCCTGTACTTATTGGCATGTTGCTGCAGTAACACCTGCATTGATGCTTCCTTTGGCAAAATATTCCTGTCGTACTTGTCTGTTTTATCAGGCACAAGGAAGAAATACCGGGGATTAATTTTATATGGCCGGTGGAGATTGTCAATCCAGTCGTAAGAATCAAATGGATCTGGTTCCTTGTTTTCCAAAACTTTTCGCCGCAATGAGAATTTATCCCATTTCCCTTTCAATACATCTTTGACAGCGGCTCCGGCACTTCTCCACCATTCTTTGTGTTTGTATGAATATGCTTCGTCAATATCGTAAGTAGGGAAGAAGGTGAATGGTGAATGGTAAATGGTGAATGAAGGAAACTTTAATTGCAAGGCCTTTTTAAAATCTTCCACCCAGAAATTAACTAAGGGAAGATTGAGAAATCCTTTTTTAAACGCCAATGAATTTTCATGGGCATAGCGTCCATACATATCTTTTTGATGGGGCAGGTATTCTTCGTAGCGGCTGAGTAAATAAAAAGTAGCGGCAAAAATGTCGAAGGTAAAGTCTCCGCCTGTTTTGAAAAAAGCTTTTTGGTTGTTTACTTCAAAAATGTCGATTGATTGTTGTCGAATGTTACTTTCGAATAATAATGAATGAGACTTTATCCAACATTCGTCCGCTACAATTCTTTTATGGCTATAATTAATTTTAAGACCGCTATACTTTTTAAGCTCATCAATATCACTTGTAATATGAATTGGCCGGCCGGAAATTTCTTTTCCGATAAAATCAATAATGTACCTTAAACGATTGGTTATCGTATTTGAAAAAACAATCACGGATTGAAGATAACTATCTGTTACTGTATTTCTCCCTCCACAACTGGTTAAACGATTTCTGAGGAAACTCCATATCACCCCGGTGCTCTTTCCAGCCTTTCACCACTGTATTCACTACCCAATTTTTCATACCACCACCAGCCATATTCATCCATTTACGGCGCAACATTCCCTGTTTCCACATTTTCCAGGCAATTTTTTCACTTAACGAACTGTGGCCTTCTTCCACTGCTTCATGCCGGTTTTCTAACAATAATTCATGCAGGTTAATCTTTACTGCACATACTTCAGTGCAAGCACCGCAAAGTGATGAGGCATAACTGAGATGCTTCCATTCACCCATATCTTTCAAGTGGGGAGTGATAACAGATCCGATCGGGCCACTGTATGTAGCAGCATACGTATGTCCACCAATATTTTTATAAACAGGGCAGGCATTTAAACAAGCGCCGCAACGGATGCAGTATAAACTTTCCCGTTGTTTTTCATTGGCAAGAATGCTGGTGCGGCCATTGTCCAGCAAAATCACATACATATCTTGCGGGCCATCGGTTTCGTTTGCCTGTCTCGGGCCACTGATAATAGTGTTATATACTGTCACTTTTTGTCCTGTTCCATAAGTCGCCAGCAACGGCCAAAACAACGCCAGGTCTGCCATGGAAGGAATAATTTTTTCAATACCGGCAATTACGATATGTGTTTTTGGCATGGAACAACTTAATCTTGCGTTGCCTTCATTTTCTGTGACGGCTATTCCCCCAATGTCAGTAATAATAAAATTTGCTCCTGTTACTCCTACTTCTGCCTGCACATATTTGTCGCGGAGTATATCTCTTGCTACTAATGTTAGTTGCTCCGGTGTTGCTTTAAGATCGGTGCCTAATTTTTCCGCAAAAAGTTTCGCCACATCTTCTTTGCTTTTATGCATAGCCGGGGTAACGATATGGTAAGGCGGCTCCCCATCTAACTGTTGAATATATTCTCCCAAATCGGTTTCCACACTTTCAATTCCATTTTTCTCCAAGAAATCATTCAGGTGAATTTCTTCTGTCACCATGCTCTTACTCTTCACCAAAGTTTTGCAATTCTTTTCTTCGCATATCTTTTGAATGGCATCTAATGCCTGTTGCGCATCTTCTGCCCAGATTACTTTTGCTCCCCGCCGGGTAATGATAGCTTCAAAGGTTTCTAATTGCTTATCCAGGGTTTCTATTGCCTTCCACTTGATATTTTTAGCTCTTTCCCTTGCCAGGTTTACATCGCTGAACTGTTGCTTGCCCTGCGGAACTACAGCATTATACTTACCAATATTAAAATTGATCTTTCTGCGATGTTCTTTATCGGCAGCTTTGATAATACTCCTGGCAATAAATCCTGATGCTGTTTCTTTCACAGTATACTCTTATTTTATTTTTGCTTCCTTTTTGAAGGCTTGGAGTTTCGCAACTTTATCTAATGCATTATAAAATTCTTCGCCATACTTCCTGATCAGAGGCTCTTTCAAAAATTCATAGGTTGGCACCTCCAATTTTTTTCCCAGGGCACAGGCGGGGTTACAAAGTTTTTCTCTCGGTTCATAATTTACCCGGTTGTAATCACCCTGCCTGCCCTTACTGACAATAATCGGAAACAGGTGACAGCTTATTGGTTTTTTCCACGGAATCACTCCGTCGTAATAGGCCTGCTCAAAAGCACATTTGATAATTCCCTTTTCATCCCGTTTGCCATAGACACATATTTCATTGTCGTTTCCCAGTGTCGGCGTTACCCATCCGAATTCTCTGTTATAAACATATTTTCCTTTCTTCTCTATTTCTTTGATTGATTCAATAGAAAGATAGGGTTTGATTTTTTCATACATTTCCAGCACTATTTCCAGCTCGTCATCCTCTAACGGAGCACCGGCATCCCCCTCTTCACAGCAGCCACCTTTACATTTGTTAAGATCACAGACGAATTGTTTTTGTACTACATCATCACTAATCAGAATATTATCGATTACTATCAAGATATTTTATTTTTAATCCAAAGGAGTCCTTTAGACCTTTGGTACAAAGGTAAGCCCTGCACTATTGTTGTCCTTGTTTTGTCCGGCTGAATAGCTTTCTTTTTATATGATGTCCGGCAGCGGTCAGGCGGTTATGAGAAGTCAGATAATGAAGCACTTTATGCTCCAGCCAATGGTGAAGCGGTACCAGCATAACTATCAGTGCAATCATAAAAGCAAGATCTTTCCAGGGTTCTCCCGGTGTGATAGAATAAATATTTTTTTTAAACACCAGGAAAATAAATTCAAACAGCATCAGGAATACAAAGAAACTTATAGCTTTAATCAAACTGGCAGATACTTTAAACATACCCAGTACTGCCAAAGTGATGAATAATGCAACAATGCTGAAAATGATTGCCATGTATTGTATATTATTCTTACAACGTTTTATCTCTTCCTTTTCCTTGCGGAATACAGTTAAGCTCTCAAATTAGGAAACATTCCGCCGACGGTGAAATTCCTTTAACACAGTTCTAACACTGTCATTGTATGGAGAGGTTTGCATCCTGGCATCCTACCACCAAACCGCTGTATGCAAAACACCAGAGTTCTCACCCTTCAAAAGTCAGCGAAGGTCTTTTTCCAGATGCTATTTTGGGTGCCCATAGCGGCCCTTAGTTTATTACTTATTTACAATACATTGCCTTATTTTTCTTTCAGTAAAGACTTTAGTTTTATAGAAGAAAGAAGTTTTTTGTTTAAAAGTAATTTTTATTATACCTGTTTTTATATTCATATTGCCGCTGGTTCTCTATGCATTCTTACTTCCCTTATCCAATTTTCGAGATATATATTTAAAAAGTCAAAAGCTATTCATCGCTATTCCGGCAAAATTTATGTTTTTGTAGTCCTGTTTCTTGGAGCACCCACCGGTCTGTACATGTCATTTTTTGCGAAAGGCAGTTTCTGGGAAAGAGCTTTATTTATGTTCATGGCTGGGTGGTGGTTTATTACTACACTTTATGGCTTAAGTACTATTCATAAAAGAAATGTTATTGCGCATAAAATATGGATGATGCGCAGCTATGCCATGGCGATGACAGCAGTTACTTTCCGGGTTTATCACATTGTTTTTTACCTGCTGGACTGGGGGCACCTGGAAAACTATGAATTGTCTCTCTGGATAAGTGTGATTGGAAATATGCTGTTTGCTGAGTGGGTGGTTTACCGCCAGAGTAAAAATTATTTAAAATCATTCGCAATCTAAATTTTTAACATACCTACACTTCTTTATTAATAACCGCCCGGACCAGTAGGGTTTTAAAGCCCTTCGGGGATTGGGACAAACTAAAAATCATGAAATCAATTTTGTACGTTGGCGCCACGTTAATGATAGGCGCAAGCATTTACGGATTTGTTGATTACAAGAAAACAAATCACAACAAAGAGTTCGCTGATATGTATGATGAAAACGAGGCTAAAGAGCCGCTTACTATTGTTACCAAAGACAGAAAAGAAGCGGGTATAAAAAAAGAAAGTGTAAGCAATGAAAAGCCTGTTGCTAAAGATGAAAAGAACGCAATAGAAACCAAAAATATTAAAAAAACAATTGTAGATGTAAAAATCTCCAAAAAAAGTGTGGTACAAAAAAAAGAAAAGAAAAAAAGAAGATTCAATTCCAAACTTTTCAGCCGTGGTGCCCTGGATGAACGCTACGTTGAACCAAAAGAAAAAGTGAAGGTAACTAAAGAAGAAGTAAAAAAAATTGAAGTTAAAGAGCAGTAGTCAGGCATACAATAGTATGCTTTTAAACCCCGTCAGTGTCCGCCGGGGTTTTTTATTTCCACTTCAGTGTATTTATTAAGTGTTGCAGATCTTTTTCAAGAAAATTATTTACAATATCAAGCGAATCGGCGTTTGGCGTTGCATCAAAATATAAAGCCCCTCTTAGGAAATGTTTGGTAGAATCAGTCAGGAAAAACTGGTTGGCAGTTGCGGTGTTACCACCAAGATTGAAATACATTCCCTCCACCTTATTAGGTGTCATTATCCTGCTTTCTTCGATCCCGGTTGAAACATCCACATGCTGTTTATAAGCCATTTTAAAACCATCCCTTACCAATGAATCGAAATTATTTTTACCCCCAATCTCTTTATAACTAATATAAATCCGAGCTGCAAACTGTGGCACATCAATATTAATCCACCAGTCACCTGCTTTATCATCAAAAAAAACCGTGTCACGGGTTACTTTGCCATATACAGGATACTCGAATGTGTAAGGATAGCCAGGCTGATCAAACGGCTGATACTTTTTTTCCGGCAGGTCTATATGAAAATATCCTTTCTTTTTCCCGGTGGAATAATCACTATTGCAGGATAGTAATAACGTGTAACCAGCCATTAGCCATATCGCAAATCGAAATATTTTATTCATAAAAGTGAGTTAATCAACTTTTTGTTTAATCGTTACTTTTACTAATTGGATACGATTGTTATCTGCCTGCATTATACCAAATTCGAAATCCCCGCAGGGAATTACCCAATCTACTGTCGGAAATTCGCCAGCAACTTCAAGTATCAGGCCCGCTAATGAATCACTCTCGCCCCTCACTTTATCAAATGTACTCATTGGCACTTTCATGATTCTACACATATCATGAATCATTATTTTACCCTCAAAAATATAATTGTTATCATCCACTTTATAGTTATTGCTTTCTTCATCATCAAACTCATCTTTTATTTCCCCAATTACTTCTTCCAGAATGTCTTCCATAGTAACAATACCGCTGGTGCCACCAAATTCATCCACCACGATGGCAAAGTGAATATGCATTTGTTGAAAATCTTTCAACAGGTCCTCAATTAATTTGGGCTCCGGCACAAAATAAGGCTGGCGCATAAGAGAATGCCACTCATAGTTTTCTTCCTCATTTAAATGAGGAATCAAATCTTTCCTATTAATAATACCAGCTATTTCATCCAAATTATCTTTATAAACAGGCAGCCTTGAATAATGTAATTCTTCCACTCTTTTGATTACATCACCAAATGAAGAGTTATACTCAATCCCATTAACATCCAACCGGCTCCGCATAATCTGCCTTACTGATATGTTGCGAAATTTCACGATGCCCTTCATGATATTCTTCTCTTCGAATGATGCCTCAGCATCCGTTTTAGTATCAATAGCCTCATCCAGCTCCTGCATACTCATTGCCCCGCTTTTATTTGCTCCAGCGCCTTTCCCTATCCTGTTGGCCAGTTTAACAATCCATTTACTTACTTTCCGCAATAACAAATGCAGTACTTCAATTACAAAAGATGCACCATAGGCAAACCGCAGATTATTCTGAGCAGCCCAGACCTTTGGAAATATTTTGCCCGTAAAAATCAGCACAAAAGCTATGATCATCACTTTGGAAAGTATCTCAACGATAGTTCCCAGTTTGGCAAAGGAAATAATCCGGGTAAGTAAATAATTAGACAAAACAACTATACAGATATTCACAAAAGTTCCTGCGATCAATAAGGAAGCATATACTTCCTTGGGTTCTTCCAGCAGGGTTACAATACGTTTTGCAGAAGGATGCTGTTTTGTTTTCAGCATATTAAGGTCTTTTTTACTCAAAGAGAATAAGGCCACTTCTGCCCCTGAGATAGTAAAGGTGATGAGCAATAAAATAAGTAAAGCAATGGCTAAAAAAGTAGTGCCCTGCAGATTTATAGCGAGGAAAACATAACAGAGATAATCAGTAAGAGAAAAAAGTATCGAATGAATTTCCAAAGCAAGGGTTTTTGTTATTCAAAAGACAAAAAATCTGTTCTGACAGATTTGCCTAAGGCTGTAAAAAACAAAGGTAAACCCCGGAGTAATAGGATTGGCTGCAAGTTCATGTATTCTAATCCCCAATATTTTTCCCTGAACCCAGAAATTCTAAAAAATTAATGGTTTCAAAATGGAAGGTTCCCGGAAGGATCATCCATGGGCATATCGCCACCACTAATTCCTGCCATACCTCCGGCATCACCAGGAGAACCACCGCTATCCGGTTTTTTATCGAGCATAATGAGATTATCACCCACTACTTCTGTAGCATATTTCCGATGCCCATCTTTATCATCCCAACTGCGGGTTCTCAGACGGCCTTCGATATATACCAGGCTGGTTTTGTGTAAATACTTTTCTGCCAGGTCCGCCAACCCTCTCCACAGCACAACCGTGTGCCATTCTGTTTGCGATACTAACTTTCCGGTCCGGTCTTTAAAAGTTTCCGTGGTTGCCAGTGGAAATTTAGCTACGGTAATATTTCCTTCCAGGTGCTGAACATCCGGGTCTTTGCCCAGGTTGCCAATGAGCATCACTTTATTTACTCCTCTCATATAATCTTTTTTAGCCTTTCCCGAAAACATACGGGACCGGCCAGGAAAAAATAGTCTATGACATTTAATGCTGTTTAAAGTTAAAATATTTTTAATAAGAAACCTCCAAAAAATCCGGCTTATTCAGCAGAAGTCTTAGCATCAGAATAAACTTTGCTGCCCTGGTTTTTGCCGGATGTATTGATTGATAAATTGGGGAAATGCATATTTACGGACCTTACTTTTTGATATCCATACCCAACCCTGGGATTTGTCTTTTTGGTTCAACTTTAATTTTATAAACTTGCCGGCTATTAGCTGGTGTGAAAGCTGCTGCCTGAACAATGACGAAATGGATAATAGTTCGTATTTGTTTTTAAATAGCCATTTTTTCTTTTCGACTTGTTGAAGAATACTTTTGTTATTTAGCTCACCGGCAGATTCAATCAACGGAAATTCATACAAATCCTGCCAGATGTCTTTCTCACTCCTTTGACGAATGGCTATTTCATTTTTAAATTCCAATATCAAATAATAAAACCATCTTTTCCTGATGCTAATTTTCTTTTCTTTAACCGGCAACTCATTTACTTTATCATGTAGAAAAGCAAAACAATCTTTTTTGAGGACACAGATGGTACAAAGAGGTGTAGCTGGTTTGCAAATCACTGCTCCAAAATCCATAATGGCCTGGTTGTATAAACCAGGCTGCTTTTTCTCCAATAATTCCTCTGCCAGTGTAGCAAAGAATTTTTTGCCTTCGTTTGAATCAATTGGCTTGTCAATATCAAAAACTCTTGCCAGCACCCTGAACACATTTCCATCCAGTACAGCATGTGGAAGATTAAAGGCAAAGGAAGAAATAGCGGCTGCTGTGTAAGGTCCAATTCCTTTCAACGCTTTTATATCTTCATAAGTAGCCGGGAATTTCCCTTTTAGTTCTTTTGAAATATACCTGGCCGTTGCAATCAGGTTTCTGCATCTTGTATAATATCCCAGGCCTTCCCAGAGCTTGAAAACCTTCTCATCTTGTGCCTTTGCCAGTTTATGTACATCCGGAAACGTTTTGATGAATTTGTTGTAATAATTTAATCCCTGTTCCACCCTTGTTTGCTGCAGGATGATTTCGCTGAGCCAAATTCTGTAAGGATCTTTCTCTCCTTTCCAGGGCATTTGCCGGCTATTTTCCTCCTTATTCCATTTTAATAATAAGGAAGAGAATTTCTTTTTTATCCGAAAACTATTGGATTGCCGGACGACGGTTTTTTCCATGAAAAAATATTGCTGAAAGTGTTTTTGAACCCCTAAATATCTGTCATTTTCGATAAAAGGATCTTTTGTAGACTCTTTGGCTTTTAGATGGATGACAGGTAAAGTACTTGCCCGCTAGAAAAAATTATGTCTATTTAGTTGACTATCATATTATTTTATCATAAATTGGTGTTCGTAAAAACACTAAAATTTGCAACAATGAGAAAAGCCGACCTGGTAAATCAGATTTCTGAAAAAACAGGCATACCCAAGGTAGATGTGCTTGTTACTCTTGAAACTATGTTTAAAGAGGTAAAAGACACCCTTGCCATTGGCGAAAACATCTACATCCGTGGCTTTGGCAGCTTCATTACTAAAAAAAGAGCTGCAAAAATCGGTCGTAATATTAAAAAGAATATTGCAGTGCATATTCCGGAGCATTACATTCCGGCTTTTAAACCTGCTAAAGAGTTTGTGGCAGAAGTAAAAAAATTGAAGGAACTCAAGCCTGACCCGGGTCCAGGTGAAGATGCATAATAAACCTTCTCTTGCCATATTTTAATACAGCCCATTGGGGTAACTTTGCCTCCTGAAATTTTTCAATTTTGAAGAACCCTCAATGGATCACTATTGGTATAGCCGCATTGCTGATTGCAGGCATTTTTGTTTTTGGCAGAACTGTTTCCCAGAAAAAAAAGGTAAGTGCTACAGAACATAGTTCGGATGACGGTCATGATCATGGGTCAGCTGAATCCGTTATTACTATTGACTCCATCCTTAATTTGGCCAAAAAACAACTTACTACACAACAGGTTGTACGCTTAAACATCCTGGAAAACTCCATTACAAGAGGCGATGTAAAAGACCAGCAACTGCATGTTTATCACCAATTAGCTCGTTTTTGGGCCGATTCTGCCCATGTTTTTGAGCCCTATGCTTGGTACAATGCCGAAGCTGCCAGATTGGAAAATTCAGAAAAAAAGCTCACCTTCGCTGCCCGTTTGTTTTTGGATAACCTGCAAAACGATGAAGTACTCCCACGCAGACAGTGGAAGGCAATGCAGGCCAAAGATTTGTTCGAAAGGTCTTTGAAGATTAACCCGGATAATGATTCAGCTAAAGTAGGGCTTGGCGCCTGCTACCTGTTTGGCAATATTTCCGCCGCCCCTATGGAAGGAATATTGAAAATCAGGGAAGTGGTTGAAAAAGACAGTACCAACCTTTATGCACAGATGATGCTGGTAAGAGGTTCGCTGCTATCCGGGCAATATGATAAAGCTATCAGCCGCTTAGAAACGGTTAACAGGATAAAACCGGATGACATAGATGCTATGTTATTGCTGGCTGAAGTATATGAGAGAATGAATGATAAAAAGAAAGCCATACGCTGGTATCAGCAATG
>JBKJLR010000404.1:0-4001 GCA_046596865.1 Chitinophagaceae bacterium | reverse complement strand
CATCTGCATCTTTTAAAAAAGGAAGTTGCTCTCTTGTAGTTTCAAGATATTTTTTATCCAGTGTAATAGTAAAAATATCTTCCTCCTCTTTTTTTGTATATAATACTTCGCCCAGCGGGTCGACAATCATGCTTTCTCCGCTATAATAAATATCCATACCATCTTTCCCCACCCGGTTCACTCCCACTACGTAACATTGATTTTCAATAGCTCTTGCCTGTAATAAAATTTTCCATGCAAGTATTCTTCTTTGCGGCCAGTTAGCTACATAAATTATTACATCATATTCCGGGGCAGCTTTCCTTTTCTCCGCACCGGGAGAGGTCTGTCTTGCCCACACCGGAAACCGTAAATCATAACACACCAATAAATTTATCTTCCATCCCTTAACCCCGGCAACTAATCTTTTTGCTCCGGCCGTATAGTAGTTATCTTCTCCCGCATAAGCAAACAAATGTCGTTTATCATAAACTCCATATTCACCATTGGGGAGCATCCAGATAAGCCGGTTAAAGTAATGGCCGTCCTCTTTAATAATGACACTTCCTGTAAGAATGATTTTCCTTTCCGCAGCCATTTTTCTCATCCATTGCACAGTTTCCCCATCCATAGTTTCAGCTAATAGTTCCGGTTTCATGCTAAAACCGGTGCTGAACATTTCAGGCAATACAACGATCTCTGTTTTTTCTGTAATGCTGTAGATCTTTTGTTCCAGCATTTCCAGGTTGAGAGCTTTGTCTTCCCAATGAAGATTCGTTTGAATGGTGGTGATAGTAAGATTTGACATGAAATTTTATTTCGTAAAGCAGGCTAAATTAACTGTATTTCTACAATTCCATTCTGGCTGTCAAGCTCTATTCTTGCAGCCGCTCCGGAGTTACGAATTTTTTTCTGCCACTTTTTCCGCCAGCCTTTCATTATCTATTCCTTCCGGGATAAAGAAAATGATGGGTGGAATAATAAAGCAGGCATAGGATAAAAATACATTTACATATGCCAGGGGTATAGAAATAAGATAAATTAATGCTCCCACAATGGCTTTGACCCTGGCCCTATGAGAAACTTTTATAATTTTTTGGTTCAGTACCACATCTTTATCCTTATGTATTAATTTTTTCCGATGAGTGTAATTACGCATTATGACAAAAGACAACGTTGTGGCTAGCATTACCACCCCATATACCGCAGGGGATATGGCAACGAAAGGGCTTGCACCTACAATCGCAGTTGCCAGTGGAATCAGGCTAAGCAGGAACAGGAATAAAAAATTTTGCCAAAGCAATTGCTCATCTGTTTTCTCGAGGAGATGAAACATGTGATGATGATTATTCCAAAATATTCCTATCATCATAAAACTAAAAGCATACGTAAAGAAATAAGGCATCAGGTCCTTTAAATGAGTAATTATTTGTGCAGTTGTACCGCCTTTATCAAAATTGGGGAGTTTAAGCTGAAGCACCATTATCGTAATAATAATGGCAATAACTCCATCGCTAAATGTCTCTACTCTTGTTGTGCTGATTTTCATTTAAAAGTTTTCTTTAAGTTCTCGCCTGTAAAAAATGCTTCCGCTGGTTTTACCTGCAATACTATTCCCAAATACAATTATCTTACCACAACCGGTAAAAAAGAGTGATTTTAATCTTTGCCAACTACTCCTTTCACCAGATCCATCTCAAACCCCCTTACCATTAAATAATCCATCGTTTTCTTTTTCCTCACCAGGTATTGTTCATTTTTTAACAAAGCATATTTCGCTTTCGCCAGTTTATTCAGCACTTTTAAATACTCGTCCTCCTCTATTTGTTTCAACGCTTTTTTAATAGAGTATTCACTTACCTGTTTTTGTTTCAGCTCATATTTTATTTTCACCCGGCCCCATTTTTTTATCCGAAACCTGCCTCCGGCATAAGCTATCGCAAATCTTTCTTCATTCAGGTAGTTTTCTTCAATAAGTGTGGCGATAATTTGATCCTGGTCTTTTTTCCATACACCAATATTGTATAATTTTTCTTTTACTTCGCTATGGCAGCGTTCCTGATAAGCACAAAAATGCTTTAGCTTTTGTAGGGCCTGTTCGTTGGTGAGATATTTCTTATACATCGTTACTCTTCCAATCTGTCGGTACAGTTGTATTCTGTTTTCAGAAAGTCATCATAGTAATCTGCTTTTTCAAAAAGATTCCGAAAAGAACCGGCGCCGTTTTCTTTGGTCATGTCGAGGTCATACATGATGCAACTGAGAACTATGTTTTGTTTTACACAACTTAATACAAGGCCGTTCACCCGATAATTTTCCTGTAATAAAAACTGGTACAGGGGTTTGATCTTTGTTGCTTCCGATGGCATCTGGCACAGGTAAGCATCACCGGCTATAAAAAAATTTTCCGCATTGTAAGTAATTTTTATTTTAGCAGATCCTTCTTTTACGCTCCAGGTATTTACTCCTTCCCTGGCAAGCCGTACATCTTTGCCCAGTTCTCTCAATATATCTTCAATCGTTTTGGCCGCCCCCACGGCTTCGGTTTCTTTTTCGGGTATCTCCGGCAACTTTACTTCGGTGCCACAACTGGGACAATATTTTTTTGAATCAATATTCGTTTGTGTCACCAGGTAGCCGCAGCTAAAACAACGTGTGGATGCCTGCCCTTTGTTGGGTAAATACATTTGCAGTGCTTCCTGCAGATAATTTACCGGCAAGGCGAAGCCAAGATTATCGCCTCCTTTGATAATAAATGAGTTCACTCCAATTACCTCCCCTCTATTGTTCACCAGCGGACCGCCACTATTACCTGGATTAATGGCAGCATCAATTTGGATAAACTTTAATCCATCTCTTATCCTATCCACTTTTGAAATAACGCCTTGAGTGGCTGTATAATTTAATCCATACGGATGACCAATGGCAACTATATCATCACCGTCATGCATGTCTTCATAACGACCAAGCTTTATTTCAGGCATTTCAATATTCTTTGGTGCTTCTATAAAGGCCAGGTCATGTTTGCGGTCAGTGTACCACACCCGTGAGAGTGCTTTGTCAAATGCTTTGCCGGCAATCGTTACTTCAGCATCTTCGGCAACTACATGAGCATTGGTAACAATCAGGTCAAACTCCTTTACATAAAACCCTGTTCCGGTTCCGCCCGCCGTAGCAATTTGAATAATTGCTTTTTGATATTGTTCTATTATTTGCTTTGAATCCATAAGTTGTTTCCGTTTTTTTTTACTTATTGCCTGTAAAGTAAACCTGTCCTGCGGTTCTATCAACAATACCAAAGCAATGAACCAACCATACACTATATACTAAAAATTATAAACTATTTAGGTTCTGTGTTTAAAAATTCCATTTCTGTAGTAAACGAAAAGTCAAAATTTGCCAGGCTGTCAAAGCGGAGGTTTTGTGTTTTAAAATCCATCAATGGGTATTTGTCTTTCCACTTTTCCTGTATCATTTTTATTCTTTCGATGATGTCTTCTGTAGCAAACTGATTTTTTAATGCGTCAAAATATTTTTTATATCCGAGGGCAGCAAAATACTCCCCGTAGTTCACTCTCATATATAAATGAAACAGTTCCGTAACCGCTTTAGGCAAACTATACGAATACTGGCAATAGGACATACCATATTCAGCAATCTGTGTGGCAACTAAAGGATATTGATTATCTCTGAACCACACGAGGTTCTGGTTGGCCCCGTGAATAGAATCAGCAATGGCTTTGTATAATTGTGGTGCCACAATAGAAAATGTATATTTTGAACGAAACAGGCAACGGAATATTTCTTCTTTTGGTCTTGCCTGCATTTTTTTAAATTCCTCGACCATGTCCCGGTTTTTTTCTACTACGGGTCTCTCCTCCTTTTTATAATAAATAGCGGATATCTTCTCCAGGTCATTTAATAATTTTCCTTCCGGTGTTATTAAATAATCTATTCTATAGATCAACGCCAGTAACATAAAAGCAATGCCGCCAGAAAATTTATCTGCATCCATACTTTTT
>JBKJLR010000106.1:0-11004 GCA_046596865.1 Chitinophagaceae bacterium | reverse complement strand
AGTAGCCATTGGAAGTTGTTCCAGGTAAATCATTTTGGCGGAGTTATTGGTAATTTTTCCGTTTACTTCAAATACTTTTTCTGTTGATTTGTCCTTACAGGAAATAAATACCGCTGCCATAATTGACACAAACAAGATTTTTTTCATACTATTCCTTTAATTTTTTGAGTAATAACTCATTGGTGATTTTGGGATCCGCTTTTCCTTTTGATTGCTTTATTACTTCGCCTACAAATAAAGCCAGCAAGCCTTTTTTCCCTTTTTTATACTCTTTTACTTTGTCATCAAATTTCTCCAATACTTTGTCAATAATCAGTCCGATTTCCGACAGATCCGACTGTTGAATATAATTTTCTTCAACTGCAATGTCTCCAGGATTTTTATCCGGGTTTTTTAAAAGTTGTGAAAGCAATTTGGTTGATGCCACAGAAAAACTAAGTTTGCCTGTATCTACCAATGTAATGACTGCCGCCAGTTGTTCCGGGCTTATGGGAAACTCACTTATGTCTTTATTGTTTTCATTAAGCCATGATTTAACAGGTCCCAATAACCAGTTGGCAGCGGCTTTATACCCCGTCGCCAACCCGCTTTGTAGCGGAGGGAGAAAGGAGATCACATTTTCAAAATAATCAGAAAAAATCTTCTCTTCTGCCAGCACCGTTGCATCATATTCCGACAGCTTTAATTCACTAGTATATCGTTTTATTCTTTCTTCAGGTAATGAAGGAATGCTCCGCCGGATTCGTTCGATAAACTCATCCGTAAGGTGAAAAGGAGTAAGATCCGGTTCAGCAAAATAGCGGTAGTCATCTGCATCTTCCTTTTCCCGGATGGCCACAGTCGTTCCTTTGTTTGCATCAAAACTTCTTGTTTGCTGTTTTACACTTTCACCGGTTTCTAAAATATCAATCAGCCGTTTTGCTTCCACCTCAATAGCCCTCTTTACATTGCGGATAGAGTTAAGGTTCTTCACTTCTACTCTTGTGCCTAATTCTAATACGCCTTTTTTACGAACTGAAATATTGGCATCGCAGCGAAGGCTACCTTCCTCCATATTGCCATCGCATATTTCTAAATAACGAACCAGCTTTCGGATTTCGGTCAGATAAGTAAAAGCCTCTTCTCCGCTTCTAACGTCAGGCTCACTTACGATTTCAATCAGGGGAGTTCCTGCCCGATTATAATCAATGCAGGTTGTTAAATCATCTACGTCATGCAAACTTTTTCCTGCATCTTCTTCCATATGAATTCTGTTGAGCCGGATATTTTTTTCTCCTGCAGCTGTTTTAATTTTTACAAATCCACCAACACAAACAGGGGTAGTATGCTGGGTAACCTGGTAACCTTTCGGCAGATCAGGGTAGAAATAATTTTTACGGGCAAAATAGTTTTGCTTTTCAATGGCACAGTGACAAGCCAACCCCATTTTAACAGCAAACTCAATAGCTTTCCTGTTCATCTTCGGCAGTGTGCCCGGATGTGCTAATGTGATGGGGCTAACATGGGTGTTGGGTTCTGCACCAAAAGCAATGCTGTCGCCACAAAACAATTTGCTTTGGGTACGCAATTGAGCATGCACTTCCAATCCTACTACTATTTCATATTCGTTTTGATCCACCATAATGAAATTCACCTTCATCCCATTTAAAACAAGGTTATTTCGATAATGGCGGCAAAAATAACCCATTTGAAGCAGTGGCGTTACAGGCTTTTCCATAAAACAAATACCCCCCGTTTTGATACGAGGGGCATTCCACACACCAGAAAACTATTATGAATACTATTACAGGTCGGCAGTTTTTACTTTACGGGGAATTTTCACTTCAATGTTTTGGGTTTTGCCGGCCCGCTGTATTTTAATCATCACTGAAATTTTCTCTTTGCTTTCCTTTATCACTTTTACCATATCATCGGTATTGTTAATAGCCTTTCCGTCCACTTCTGTCACTACATCATCTTCTTTGATGCCGGCTTTGGCAGCATTGCTTTCTTCATCCACTTCAATTACTTTAACACCTTTGCCGTCATCTGTATCTTGGACAGATAATCCCAATTTAGGTGATCCGCCAGACCAGTTAAAGAGCTGCCCTTTTACGGCGGGTGTTCTGGGTATTCTCATTACCCGGGGAATTTCTTTGTCAAAATCCATACCTCCCAAGTCCATTTTAAAATTTTGTCCGGGTGCTGTAGAACCGAAAACATTCATTCCTTTCCATTTAGTAAGTTCGGCTGTCACCTTTTGTTCTTTTTTATCCCGCAGGTAAGTAACAACTACTTTATCCCCTGGTTTGTGACTTTTAATAACAGCCGATAAATCATCCGGTGTTTCTATTTTTTTATCATCTGCTTTGATGATGATATCTCCTTCTTTTAACCCGATTTTCTCAGCTGCACTTTCTTTCGTCACATTACTTATTGCGGCACCCAGGTCTGTTTTTTCAGTGGTAACTCCCAGCATTGCATGGTTGGATTCTTCACTAAAAAATTTGTAGCTATCATTTTTATCAAAATTCCAGTTGCCGTTTACATTTGGTACCCGGGTCAGAAATTCCATATCCTTTAGTTTATTAAGCCTAACGCTGATATCGCCATCTTTATCTTTGTATTCATCCAGGGGCTTTCCGTTGATAGTAATTTTATCACCATTTATTTCTACTACTACTTTTTCAGCCTTATCGTTTTTACGGGTAATGACGATTTGCTGCACACCTTTTTTATTTTTTGCATCCTTATCTCCTTTATCGTCCTGAGCGATAAGAGCAATGGGTGTGAATAAAGCAATCGCAAGAGTGAAAGCAGCAAATTTTATCCATATTCTTTTCATAAATGTAATTTTTAAAATTTATCTACGTCGAACTTCGTAGGTCAAATATAAAGAGATTTTCTGAAATACGAAATGTTTCGCAAATGTTAAAGCTTTTGATTTTTGAAGGGTATTATTACCGGATGAATGGATTGAGTGCTTCATAGGTACTAGCAGGGTGGTCATCTACCATTTCTTCACCAATATACCGCATGTTGCATTTTTCCAATACCCTGAGTGAAGCTGAATTTTCGGGCATGGCCCTGCCTACAATGCGTTGCAGATGCAGTTTATCAAACCCATATTGCAAACAGGCATAACTTGCTTCTGTCGCATAACCTTTACCCCATGCCTTTTTCATAAACCGGTAACCGAGGTCAATTTCATTTCTCTCTGGTCTCGTTTTTAATCCACACCACCCAATAAACCCGATAGCTATAGGGTCAAGACCAGGCTTTACCAGTACAGCCCAGCGGCCATGATTGTATAAGGCATATTGGGGCAAAATAATTTGTTCCAGCACCTCCTGAGCATGATGTACATCCTTTATCGGATCACCGGTATAACGAATCACATCCGGGTCGAGATTGAGTTCGTAAATCAGGGGTGCATCCTCTATAGTGAAGGTGCGGAGAAGTAAGCGATCTGTTTCAATTACGATATTCATAAGTAAATACTGATAGTACTTTTACGAAAGTACCATAACTCTATAGAGAAATATTAAACACTGATTTTTTGAAGTTGTCATATATACAAGACTACTTGTTTATGGAATATATTGTCTCAGGAATTTGTTTTGCTATCTGTATTGCTGTCATTATCTGGGGGCTGAAAGTGCTAAAAGAAAACCGAAATCTGGTTCCCCCAAAAAATGTTGAAGAGGATGAAGAATAACTCCGCCGTCTATCGCCTGATGATCACAATAATTTTTTTACTTCCTCAATTACTTTCTGAAGGTTGCTTATATCCTGTCCTCCTGCTGTCGCCAGTGTTTTTTGTCCGCCGCCGCCACCTTTTATTAACGGGGCAACATGGTCTTTAATAATTTTGCCGGCATCTAAATTTTTTGCAGCAACAACTGTATCTGAAATTCCAACAGCCACAAATGGCTTGCCGCCAATGTTGACACAAAGCACCGCCACATGATCCCGGAGATGATGTTTCAAATCAAAGCAAAGCTTTTTTAATGCATCAGCGTTACTCACTTCAACAATATCCCCTATAAAGTTGACTCCATTGATGATCTCATCTTTTTGCAATAATTCATTTCTTATTCCTACCAGCTGTCTGGCTTCCATTGAATCTACATGTTTCTTTAATTCAGCATTTTCAGCCAGCAGATTCTCTATTGCTTTTTGAATATCCTTTGGGTTCTTTAATGCTTCTTTTACATTATTAAGCAACCCAAAATGATCATTTACATAATCTTCTGCCTGTTTACCACAAAGTGCTTCCACTCTGCGTACTCCAGCAGCGATCGCAGATTCGCTGGTAAATTTAAACAGACCTAATTCGCCAGTTGAACCAACATGGGTACCGCCGCATAATTCCAAGGAATAGTCCGGGTCCATGATAACCACTCTTACCACATCGCCATATTTTTCCCCAAACAAAGCCATGGCACCAAGTTTCATAGCTTCATCCTTTGACATTTGTTTAATGACTACCGGAATATTTTCTCTTATCTTTTCATTAACCAGCGTTTCCACTTGTGCTATTTCTTCATCGGTTACTTTGGCAAAATGTGAAAAGTCGAACCTAAGGTGTTCTTCATTTACTAACGATCCTTTTTGTGCCACATGGTTTCCCAATACTTTTCTTAATGCTGCATGGAGTAAATGGGTGGCTGAGTGATGCAGTTCGGTATTCTTCCTTGTTGATACCTCTACTTTGGCAATTACGTTACCAGATAAATCCGCAGGAATATTTTCTGCGAAATGAATAATTAAATCATTATCCTTTTTGGTGTCTGCAATTATTAATTGTTCATTATTAATTATTAATTGTCCCCGGTCACCAACTTGCCCGCCGCTTTCTGCATAGAAAGGTGTGGTGTCCAAAACAATTTGATATAACTCCTTTCCTTTGGATTTTACTTTTCTATACTTTAAAATGGATGCTTTTGCTTCTAAAAAATCGTAGCCGACAAATTTGTTGGTTCCTTCTTTTAGAACGATCCAATCTTCAGCATCAACTGTACCTGCGGATCGGCTACGATTTTTCTGGAGTTGCATTTCTACTTCGAATTCAGCTTCATCTATTAATAAATTCTTCTCATTTGCGATTAGCTTAGTCAGATCAAGAGGAAACCCAAAAGTGTCGTACAACTCAAAAGCCTCTTTTCCCGAAACTCTTCCTTTGGTAACCAGGTCATCGACTCGTTTTAATCCTTTATCTAGTGTTCGAAGGAATGCCTCTTCTTCCTCTTTGACTACTCTGCTTACAAAGTCTATCTGCTTTTGAAGCTCTGGAAAAACATTCTCAAACTGCTTCGCTAAAACAGGCACTAGTTGTGTTAAAAGTGGTTGTTTATAATCAAGATAAGAATAAGAATACCGCACTGCTCTTCTTAGTATCCTCCGTATTACATAGCCTGCGCCTGTGTTTGATGGTAGTTGTCCATCAGCAATTGTAAAACTAATAGCACGGATATGATCAGCAATTACTCGAAAAGTAATATCCTTCAATAGATCTGCAACAACATCAGGTACTTTACCTGAAACAAATGATTGGGAATAGTTGCCTTCACCTGATTGATATTTTTTGCCTGTTATCTTTTCAATAGCTGTAATCGTTCCGGTAAAAATATCGGTGTCGTAGTTACTTTGTTTGCCCTGCAATACCCTCACTAATCTTTCCAAACCCATTCCTGTATCCACATGCTTAGCCGGCAAGGATTCAAGGCTTCCATTTTTCAAACGATTATACTGGATAAACACATTGTTCCAGATCTCTATTACTTGCGGATGGTCATTATTCACCAACAATTTTCCGGCTACCTCTTTTCTTTCTTCCTCCGTTCTGCAATCTACATGTATCTCCGTGCATGGGCCACAAGGGCCGGTGTCACCCATTTCCCAGAAATTGTCTTTTTTATTACAGAATAATATTCTGTCTTCGGCTATATATTTTTTCCATTCATTAAAAGCCTCTTCATCTTTTGGCAACCCTTCTTTTACATCCCCTTCAAAAACGGTTACGTATAATTTATCCTTATCTAATTTGTACACTTCAGTCAGCAGTTCCCAGCTCCATTGAATAGCTTCCTTCTTAAAATAATCGCCAAAACTCCAGTTGCCCAGCATTTCAAACATCGTATGGTGGTAGGTATCCACTCCTACTTCTTCCAGATCGTTATGCTTACCGCTTACCCGCAGGCACTTTTGGGTGTCGGCTACCCTTCGGTTTTCCGCTATTTTGTTACCCAGGAAATAGTCTTTAAATTGGTTCATGCCGGCGTTGGTAAACATCAGGGTAGGGTCATTCTTTACCACGATAGGTGCGGAAGGAACAATAGTATGTCCTTTGGAATGGAAAAAGTCCATAAAAGCTTGTCGTATATCTGCGCTGGTCATCATTTTACTGCTTTGCCCCGGTTGATTTTTGGAGTTTATCGGGCTATATTTGTTAGCCCCGTAAAGGGGGCAAAGGTAAATTATTCGGGTGGCATTTGTTACCCGAAACAGGCTTAAGGCCTCGCTGCATGAAGAAAATAAAATATTATTATAATACCAATACGCTTCGTTACGAAAAGCTGGAAACACCCCTGCGGGTGAAACTGCTGCGGGTTTTTGGCTTTATAGCTGCCGCCCTGGTTACCGCTGCCCTTATATCTTATGTTGCTTTTCAATTCATCGGTTCACCAAAAGAAAAAATACTGGAACAGCAGAATAAAACACTTAAAGACAATTACAAAGATCTGGAAGTTGATCTTAAATCTATGCAGCAACAGATGCAAGAACTGGAAAAAAGAGATAATGATGTTTACCGGGCCATTTTTGAAGCCAACCCAATACCCGATAGTGCAAGGGCGAAAGAATTACAGGATGAATTAGAAACAGCGACTGTAGAAAAAATAAAAGACAACCAACTGGCAACATCTATCGCAGCTACTCTTAATAATCTTAGAAGCCGGCTGACAGCGCAAAAAAAATCCTACGATGAAGTGGATGACCTGGTGAAAAATAAGGAGCTGCTGCTTTCACATACACCAGCTATTCAGCCCGTAAGTAACAAGGATCTCAGCAGGATCGCTTCAGGATTTGGTTCCAGGATCGACCCTGTTTACAAAACGGTGAAGTTTCACTACGGACTTGATTTTGCCGCACCACAGGGTACACCTATATATGCCACAGCCGATGGAACGGTAATAACAGCAGGCAGTACAGGTAGTGGCTACGGCAATCATGTTATCATTAATCATAGTTATGGTTATGAAACATTGTATGGACATATGGTGAGGGTAAAAGTAAGAGGTGGACAAGCCATTAAGAGAGGAGAAGTGATTGGATGGGTAGGGAGTACCGGTAAATCAACCGGGCCGCATTGCCATTATGAAGTGCATAAATATGGAAATAAAATTGACCCCATTTATTTCTTCTACAATGACCTGACTCCTGCACAGTTTGACCAATTATTGAAAAAGGCGGCGGCTTCCAATCAAAGCCTGGACTAATAAACTTTCAGCTTATACGTTTCGGGATTATCGTTTATGCCTATGAAGTTTCTATCCCATACTTGTAATTAATAATCTCCCTATTCACTTTTTCTCCACACTATCTTCGGGCTGCGTATAAAGAGTTAAGCCATCGTATCTTTACATAGGATGGAAAAGTCTTTATCACAAATTACTTTTGATTTTGCTGCAATGGATAATACGGAAAATACTCCAATAGCTGCCTCTACCGTTATAGTGGAGCAAAAAGAAGAGGTGACTGTAAATAATCCAGCGATAACAAGAAAAGAAGACAAACAAGAACCCAATTCATCTATCGTAACAGGCAAGCGGGGACGTAAGTCATTGAAAGAAATTGCTATTAGTGCCGACCTGATACAGGTACCGGAAGATGAAATTCTTTTTAAAAAACAGTACTATTCTATCGGCGAAGTAGCCACCATGTTCCGGGAAAATCAGTCCCTGATTAGATACTGGGAAACTGAGTTTGATATATTGCAACCCCGTAAGAACCGCAAAGGCGACCGTTTCTTTCGCCCTGTGGACATCAAAAATCTTGTCATGATTTATGATCTGCTCCGTCGCCGCAAATTCACTATTGAAGGTGCTAAGGAATATTTGAAAAAGGATAAAAAGCCGGAAGCAAAGTTTGCGATGATGCAGTCACTGGAGAAAATAAAAGGATTTTTGCTGGAATTGAAAGCGAATCTGTGAAGTTTACAGTCGGCAGCCAGTTTACTAAATTAGAAAGATATTTTAAAGTATAAACGAGCAGATGCAGTATGCCAATTGCAAACTGCCGACTGCTCCCTGCAACTTTAACACTCCCTCCTTCATCTTTTGCTTGTTCCCTTTTACATTTGCCATCATTATCATTGTAACCATGAAAAAATTTACTGTTTTTATAGCCGTTATCTTGTTATTTAGCAGTTTCTGCTTTGCCCAGGACCAATTCCAGGTATTGGTAGAAAGACCTAATGAAAAGACGTTGAAAGGCATTATTTCCCGTGAAGTTTTACAAAATGACACTTCTTTTAAATGGTATGGCGAAAATCTGAAAGGTTATTCTCCAAATGCCGCAGCGCTGGAAGGATTAAAGAAAAACAAAGATTCTGTTCAATTACTCGTTTTTATGGGAACCTGGTGCGAGGATTCTCATTTTATTATTCCAAAGTTTTATTCGTTACTTGATGTAGCAGGTTTTTCACAAGAACGGGTCACATTAATAGGTGTAGACCGGCAAAAGAAAACTATCAGTCACCTTACTGAAGCACTTAACATTAAAAATGTTCCTACCATTATTGTTATGAAAAACGGGAAAGAAGTGGGAAGGGTTATTGAATACGGGAAGAACGGTTTATTTGATCTGGAATTAGGGGAAATATTACAATCTCCTGATAAGTAATTATTGTTTGATTCGAACATCGGTACTGGCCCCGGCTATTTCAATCTCAAGTTTCTCTATAGCTTTCAGTGCCTGTAAATTGATTTCCTGTTTTATAGTATTGAATTCTTTAATGGTAAGCGGGGCAGTGTAATAATCGGATAGAAGGACTACAGCATTGCTTGTAATATCAGATAATATAACGTTGGCTTCTTCAATAGTTGTTTTCGCTAATATCTTTTTCACTTCTTCTATAAATGATTCGAGTTTAGCAGAGCTGGTTTGCAATCCCAACTCAAGTTTTAAATCACCGCGGCGCTGTGTACGTTCGGATAGATTATCCAATACACTATCTACCATTTGTTTGTTGGGAACACTTACACAGGTCTTCTGATCAGACCGTATCCGTGTACTTCGCATTCCAATCTTTTCTACCGTTCCTGTTACGTTTTGCACTTTTACTAAATCGCCGGTAGTAAAAGGTTTATCAATAAAAATTATAAAGGAGGCAATGAGGTTTTCCAAACTTTCCCTCAATGCAAGAGCAATGGCTGCCCCTACAATACTCAGCCCGGTTATCAGGCTACCAACGTTTAGATCAAAAGCATAGTTCAATACCATCATGGTACCGACGATGGCAATAACAACTTTGAAAAAATCACGGAAAAAAACAATCAGTTGATTATCGGATTGATCAGGTGTCAGGTTGGCTTTCTTTTCGAGTATAATGGCAATAAAATCTATGATACGCAGCAACAGCCAGATAAATGAAATGATAAGAACAACGGTACCGATGCTATGTAATATCTGCTTTACGCTGTATTGATAAACTTCCACATTAAGTTTAGCCGGAAAATTCAGTTTGTGCAAACTGATGATGGTGACAAGGATCAGCAGAAAAAAACCAAGTGGTTGTATCAGTAAGTTGATAAATGATTTTTTATCTATGTCTTTCCATATTTTATTTACCACCTTAAACATCAGCCCGGCCAGGTAACGGGAAATAAAACGTTTCAGCAGGATAACAAATAATATTACACCGGCGACAATTAAATAATTCTTTACGGGATTATCCAACCAAATTTGTTCCAGGAAATCATTCATGTGTTACAGCGATTGAGCCGTAAAAATACATATCACAGATGATATGCTATTAACGTATTGAATACACCAGGATGCTGTTACCATCACCTGCAGCATTTTTCATTAATGCATACAGCCGGGAAGCACTAAAATTAAATGCTTTACTATTAGAAATTTGTTGTGGCATTTTCCATTCATCCACCCTGAAAGTACTTATCTCATAGCGGAATAAGGTGTCTGACCGGGAGCCAAAAATATATTTACCAGCTACTTTAAAATTCTGCCAGTGATCAATCATGATATTATTCTTTAATGCACCGTAGTAGTCAAATACATATACTCCGTAAATTGAATCATATACATAGACATACCTGTTTTCATCAAATATTTTTAATGGAGAAGGTGCAGCGTTTAATAACAACCGGAAGTCAGGAGTTTCCTGAAGCAGTTTTCCTTCTTCATCTATTTTTTTAAGTTTATTATCCAGCTCATCGTACACCCATATTTTATTATCATACGATTGCCCAATAGCTTTTGCCTGGAAAATATTCTGTTTCCGCAGGTCAATACTGTTGACGGGATTGAGAAAACGGTCGAGCATTACAACGGTGGCAAAATCCCTGTAATACAATAATACTTTTAAAGGGTTAGAAACATCGATAAGCGTTGCCTGCCCGAATTTTTTAACGTCATTGTAATTACCCACCGAATCACCGTTCGCATTGAATTTCTTTATCTGGTTACGGCTGTTCAATACATAAATATTATCCAGGTTATCAACCGTAAAGTCAATTATATCACCTTTTATAGTTTTTATCAACTGAAAGGTAGTATTCGTTTGCGCCATACCTTTTGCAGATAGCAAAAAGCAAATCAGTAATATATTCAGTCCTTTTTTCATTTAATTGCGAATGATTTTGTTGTCCTTTCCCTGGTATGACTTTAATTCCAATGTCATTCCATCGAAAACGGCATAGGTATAATACAGCATCCAGTCACCAAGATTAATATAGCGGCTGGTCTCATTCAGACGATAATCAATGGGCAGGTGTCTATGGC
>JBKJLR010000034.1:0-2798 GCA_046596865.1 Chitinophagaceae bacterium | reverse complement strand
GGAATGGGTAGACACGGAGGACTTAAAATCCTGTGGGCAGTAATGCCCGTAACGGTTCAATTCCGTTCCGGGGCACTTTTAAAAGCGATTCAGTAAAATGAATCGCTTTTTTTATTTGTAGATTTGAAACAAAGGAAAAAATAAATGGCAACCGAAATAAAATGTCCCAATTGTGGTCACCAGTTTGAACCAAATGAATCTATCCGGGAAGAGATAGAAAAAGAACTGCGTTTAAAAGCCGCTGATTGGCAGAAAAAGAAAACTGAAGAATTCCAGGTAAAGCTGGATGATGAAAAAAAGAAATTACAACAATCACTGGAAGAAAATATCCGTAAAAATATTACCGGTGATTTTGAAAATAAACTACGGCTGCTGGAACAAAACAATAAAGACAACGAAGAGAAATTAAAACTGTCCCGTCAGAGAGAACTGGAGTTTTTAAAAAAAGAACAAGAATTGTTAAGTAAAGAAAAAGAAATTGATTTGCAACTGCAAAGACTGCTATTGGAAGAAAGAATCAAACTATCTGAAATTATCCGTAAAGAAGAAGCGGAAAAAAATTCATTAAAGGATACGGAGAACCAGATGCGGTTGAAGGAATTAGAAAAGCAATTAGACGACCAGAAAAAATTAGCCGAAGAAATGCGCCGCAAGTCTGAACAAGGCTCTATGCAATTGCAAGGCGAAGTGCAGGAGCTGGCGTTAGAAGAGTTATTGAAAGCAGCTTTCCCTTTCGATGTAATAAGTGAAGTTGGCAAAGGTGTTCGTGGGGCCGATTGCATTCAAACTGTACGAAATAATTTCGGACAGGAATGTGGTAAAATTATTTTTGAAAGTAAAAGGAGACAAAACTTCTCCAATCAATGGATTGAGAAACTTAAAGCCGATATGAGAAGTAAGGGAGCAGATGTTGCAGTTATTGTTACCAGTGTTATGCCAAAAGACATGAATCTTTTTGGTGAAAAAGAAGGAATTTGGATCTGCAGTTTTGCAGAAGTAAAATCCATTGTTCATATGCTGCGGAATGGAATTATTAAAATATCAAGTGCTTTAAAAAGCCAGGAAAACCGTGGCGATAAAATGCATTTACTTTACGATTACCTCACCAGCCGTGAGTTTGCAGAACAATGGCAGGCTATCCGGGAAGGTTTTATGAGTATGAAACTTTCTATACAAAAAGAAAGAGATGCGATGGAGAGATTATGGAAGGCTAGAGAAAAGCAACTCGATAAAGTTTTGCTGAATGCTGCCCATGTCCGGGGTTCAATAGAAGGTATATCGGGCACTGATGTGGATCTTAATCTTCTTTCATCCGGTGCAGAAGATGATGATATGGCACATTGAAAAATTCGAATGATACCACTATAAGTCATTCGTACATCTATGTATAAATGTCAGGCTGAATTTATCGAAGCCTTATAATCACCCTTCGATAAACTCAGGGTGACAGTGAACCCTGCCCTGCTCTATTTACCTCTACTATAAGGAAACTTCTTCGAAGCATTTCTCATTAATGCATTCACCAGGTTATCAGCAGAAGAACCGATGGAACCAGAGGCCTGGTAATCATATTTCCATAATAAATTACCCGTTTGACCATCATGGATATTAATAGTGGTCTGTGCATTATTTGTATTTCCCCACACTCCAAAAATAACTCCAACTGCCACTGCCGCACCGTCTGACATAGGCTTATCCAGGCTGGTCTTGTCTTGCAATATAGCATCTACACCAAGCAGCTTTGCCAGTTCTGTTCTATCTTTCGACGCCAGGTCATTATAGAAAATTCCTGCCTGCTTTAAAAGAGCATTTGTTCTTGTCACATCCTGGAAAGTGACGGTGTATTGAAATTTATCTGACCGGCGCAAGAACCAACTGTACATTTTATCCTGTATGGCATACCCGGTTTGCTCATTCATACCAGCCAGTTGCTCAGCCGTTACTTTTTTCGATTCATTTGGTCTCAGTCTTGTCATCACATCCGCCGGTAATATTGCAACTGTTTTATGCCTGGCCAATGCTGCATCAAAAGCCGATGCCGTATAAATTTTGGGGCCGCAGGACACAAGCAGTATGGAAAGGAATAAAAGCGGTGTAGTATATTTTTTCATAAAATGATTATGTGCAAATAAAGTAAACACTGCGTTAATATAAACAAAAAAGTTTTAACTTATTACCCAGGCCAGCACCAAGCCCTCAAACTGGCGATAGTGAACAACCAGGTCGGATTCGTCTTTTGAAAAAAAACAATCTATTGTTTCAGTAGCTTTATTTTCTTTCAATAACTGAATTTGTTTCCGGAAATCAACGCCGCCACTGCCATACCATTTAAAAACTGATTCCTTAGCCGACCAGAGCAAGGTTGGTTCATCAAAACTGCTGATAGTGGAATCGTTTTCTGCACCCGGCACAAGATTGAATATTTCATGTTCCTTAGCAGTGAGATACTTGTACATGATGCGGCCAATCTTTTCTACCGGTATTTCAATATCCACACCTACTCTTTTATTCTTACTGACAATGGCCGCTGCATAATCACCGCAATGTGAGATGGAAAAATGATATGGATCACCCGGTAAAAAAGGCTTCCGGGTATCTGCAATCTCAATCAATTGATAAGGAAAGTCCGGAAAAAGATATTGCAGCAGGAAACGTCCGGCCAGGTGCTGCAGCCGTTTATGGGGATGCGTTACTTCCCGGTGCAGGGGAACATTTCCTTTGAAGAATTCTTCAGTTTCTTCGATCTTCCACACCCCCAGCCGGGTGTTCTCGTTGATTTGATGTTGAAAAAAAACAGG
>JBKJLR010000115.1:0-3533 GCA_046596865.1 Chitinophagaceae bacterium | reverse complement strand
TTCATATCAGATTGAGTTTACAGGTATAGTAAAATTAACCGTTGTTCCTTTATTTAACTCGCTGTGTAATTCCACTTCACCTCCCAATAAATCAACATACCGCTTTACAATATGCAGTCCCAATCCGGTTCCCTGTATATTGGTAGCATTTGCACCCCGGAAGAAACTGGAGAATAAATGTTCCTGGTCTTCATCAGAAATACCAATGCCCTGGTCAATTACAGAAATTATAGCCTTATCTCCATCTATTCTCCCTTTTATCATTATTACCGTTCCTTCCTCGGAAAACTTGATAGCATTGCTGATTAGATTAATTAAAATATTCCGTAATAATTTTTCGTCAGTAAAAGCATCACAGCCGTGGCAATCAACCGTAAAACTTTGTCCTTTCTTAGAAATAGCTTTCATCTCTACGACTATATCAGCCATGATTTCTCTCAAATTTACTTTTTCCGATTTTATATCTACCCTACCATCATTCAATTTTCCCAGAGAGAGAAAATCTTCGAGAATATCATTAAGATTATTCACTGATTTTTTTATCCGTTGTATATGTTTATCTCTTTTTCCCTGCTCATCTGTTTCTGTATATTTTGTCAATAATGAAGCTGAAGATAATACTGTAGTAAGGGGTGTACGGAATTCATGAGAAGCCATGGAAACGAATCGACTTTTAATTTCATTCAATTGTTTTTCCTTATCCAGTGCCTCACTTAATTCCTCCTGCGATTGTTCAAGCTTTTGCAAAGCCTCTTTTAAAATCAGCGTTCGTTCTTCCACCTTTACTTCCAGTTCGGCATTCATCTGACGCATTTTATGTGTTATTTTTTCCAGTTCCCCTTTTTGCCTCAGCATACTGTTTTCAATTTCCTTGCGACCCGTAATATCAATAATAAATGCAATTACAAATAGCTCTCCGTCCCGCCTGTAATGACTCAAGCTAACTTCAACCGGCATGTCAGTACTATCTTTCTTTCTACCGTTCAGGTCACGGCCCTGACCCATTACTCTATTTGAAGGTTTATTGTGAAACCCTTCCCGCAACTTATGATGATGCGGTTTAAATTTATCAGGAATTAATATTTCTATTAATTGGCCGTTTAATTCGTATTTGGAATAACCAAACATTTTTTCCGCAGCCGGATTTGCCATTACAATATGCCCAGTTCCATTCGTAAGAATAATTCCTTCCGTAGAATTTTCAAACAATGAATTCATGTGGGCCTGGTCAAGCATAGTATTAAACGGCTTAATTTTTCAAAGTAAATATAGTGCAGGTCATTAAATAATCATGAAACAGAATATCATACTGAGTTATTTTCAAACATCACTAATTATCTGATATACATATCTACCCTCCGATACTTACTCCAATCAGCCTTCCTATAAAAAAAGTAACTGTTGCTGCTCCCAATCCAAACAATATCTGCCTGAACCCAGAGAACCAGATACTTCTTCCTGTAAAAAGTGTGATGGAGGCGCCGATAAGAAAAAGACCAACCGTACTCAGCGACAGGCTCCATATAATTGTTGTAAAACTGCTCCCTGTAAAAAAAGGTATGACGGGGATAATGGCGCCCATTGCAAAAAGTACAAAAGATGCAATAGCTGCCGTCCAAGCAGAGCCTTTTAATTCTTCTCCATTAATCCCCAGCTCCTCTTTAGTTAAAACTTTATGTGCTTCAGCAGGGTTGCTCATTATTTTTTCAGCCATTTGTTTTGCCTGCTCTTCAGGTATCCCTTTGGCAATGTAGATGAGTTGTAATTCTTTTATTTCTGTCTCGGGATTTGTTTCTATTTCTTCCATCTCCAATGCCATTTGTCTTTCATACAATTCCTGCGAACTTTTTACAGAAATCCATTCACCCAATGCCATAGATAATGCACCGGCCAATAATCCCGCAAGGCCTGCTAATAATACTCCCTGCTCTCCATTGGTGGCACCGGCCACACCCGTTACTAAACTCATATTGGACACCAATCCATCATTAGCGCCGAGCACAGCGGCTCTTAATGCATTGCCTCCAACTGATTTATGCCTGCGGCCCTCCAGCTTGGATAACTTTTCTCCGGAGATTTTGCTTTGTGTGCTGATTAAATTTTCTAAAATCCTGACATGATTGTTTTCATTACCACTTAAAGCAATGCTTTGCTTTTCTTTCGATGTGGATTCAGTAAAGGCTAATGTTTTTTCGGTTACCATTAATGAATTAAGTACATATTCATAGCCAAATATCTTTCCTATCCTGTTCAATGTTTTGGCCCTCCAGGATGGATCAGGCATTTCGATAGCAATTCCCTTTTCCTTTTGATGCTTTAGCATAGAAGTGGCATGTTCCATTTCAATTTCAGCCATCTGCCGGTAAAGCCTGGAGATAGGTGCATCATCTTCTGCATCTGCTAGTTTGTTATACAGGAAGGATGCATCAATTTCTGTTTGGAGACTGACAGATGGGTTTATCTTTTTCATTTACTAAAATAATTCATTTAGCTTACCATTTCTATTCACTAATAATATAATGGAAATAAGATTCCAAGCAAATAAAGCCGCTATTTTCGTAGATTATTAAGCAAGCCGGGATGGGTAATGGTTCATTTACTTTTGCTCCCAACCGTTGCAATAGCTACCAGATGCTTTTATAAATTATCCCGAAAATAATTTTTATAAACCCCTCGCAACTGTTATGGCATTTAAAACTGATGGTGTTGTCACCTGCAAATATTTTTTTACTGCCGCACACATTCCAAATATTTTTTCTTTTGTCACCTCATCAAAATCAGTAAGCATTCCTTTTTTTGCTTTTGGGTCTTTTGTTAACCGGGCTCCCATTTTCAGCATCAACCTGTCTTTCCACGAAAGATTCTGCATACTCATTTTACCGGCCAGAAAATATAACTCACAGTTCTTGAGTATTGCTGAGGGAATACTGGCTACGTTATAAGCTTGCCGTTTTTCCTTTTCTTCTGGTGGCGTAGCTGCTACCTGGAATAGAAATATTTTTTTTCCACGGAGATCTGTCATGTTATCCTTCAGCCATTTTTGTATATATAATTTGCCAATATATACACTAGTTCCTATCAGCAAGAAATCATAGTTACTTAATTCAGTCTCCTTAATATTTTCTGAATTTACCACTGGCAAACTTAATTCTTCTCCTATCCATTTTGCATACTGTTTAGTAGCTCCGTATTTTCCTTTGTAAATAACAATTCCTTTCATGATAACTGATTTTAATTTGTTTTCTTTACCCGACAGGTGTTGATACCTAATAAGGAATACAATGGGCAGGAACCAAACAGGCTTGTTAGCAAAAAAATTGCACCAACACCCAATAATACATAAGCAAGTATTCCGGTAATAGAATTGTTAATAAAAAGTATTGCTATTACTGCTGCAACAAGCACCCGTATAATACGGTCTGTATTTCCCATGTTATTTTTCATAATCATATTATTTAATTCAAATTTATCTATCAATACATAAGCAGGGCCTGATACTAATCAGCATGGATAATGACTTTGAAACACTATTG
>JBKJLR010000094.1:0-6281 GCA_046596865.1 Chitinophagaceae bacterium | reverse complement strand
TATGATCAATTGTAAAAAATTCAATACATTTTTTCCATACAATTTACTTGCATCGCCCGGCATGGTTGATTGCAAACTGGAATTACCAATAATTGTTACACCGTTATAATTTATCGTTTCATTATTTTTTGTAACGGGAGTATTGCCGCCTGTTGCCGAAGCAAGGTCTATAATTACAGAACCATTCCGCATAGCCTTTATCATTTCTTCTGTAATCAGTATCGGGGCTTTTTTGCCCGGTATCTGTGCGGTGGTAATAACGATATCTGCTTTTGCAATACTCTCTGCGATTTTAGCTTTCTGCCGTTGCAAAAAATCTTCAGATTGTTCTACGGCATAGCCACCTGCTTTGCTGGCATCGGCTGCCCCTTCCACCTCCACAAATTTTGCACCGAGGCTCATTACTTCTTCCTTTACTGCAGGTCTTGTGTCAAACACTTCTGTTACAGCCCCCAATCTTTTTGCAGTGGCTATTGCCTGTAATCCGGCTACACCGGCACCAAGAATTAAAACTTTTGCCGGCGCAATACTTCCAGCCGCCGTCATAAACATTGGAAAATATCTTCCATATAAATTAGCAGCGGTCAGCACGGCTTTATAACCGGCAATATTGGCTTGCGAACTAAGTACATCCATCGCCTGTGCCCTGGTGGTGCGGGGTAGCATATCCAAAGAAAAAGAAGTGATCTCTGCTGCTGCCCATTCTTGCATGACGTCATTATTGAATAAAGGCTGATAAACACCTATAATAACTTTTGATTTTAGCTGGTTGACTTCAGATGGGTCAGGCTGATGAATACTTAAAATAAAATCGGAGGCAGCGAGTACTTCACTCCGGCTTTTTACTTGTGCCCCTGCTTTATCATAATCAGCATTTGTACAAAAGGCTTTTTCGCCAGCTCCATTTTCTACAATAACGCTGATTGATTTCTTAGTCAGGGTTGCGACCGCTTCCGCCAGAAGCGACACTCTTGTTTCATGGGCAGGCTCTTTAAGCAGTCCGATCGTCATGCAGGTTATTGATTTTCCGGCGGAAGATAGAATTTTTTTTGTTTCCAGCTGTTGTAATTCATGTCATCTTCGCTGCAATCGAAGATTTGTTACTTTTTTCTACGTTTCTCTTTTACTTTAGCTTAAAAACGAATAGTAAAATGTTGTTTTTCCTGAAATTCCTGCCGGAAAAAAATAATTCCGATAAAGAAAAGATCGACCGTACAGCGAACCGACGGATGAGCTTTAATGGTCTCCCAGGCCTGTTCCATTTCCCGGCTCCAGTGTATATCGTCAAAAATTAATATGGAGTCGTTATTAGTTTTATTCAGCAACTCATGAAAATATCTTTCTGTTGGTTCCCGCCGGTGATTGCCGTCAATGAAAGCAAAATCAACGGACGACACCCTTCTGATGACGGACGATAATGTATGATCAAAATTTCCCTGTTCTATTACAATATTATCGATTCGCATTTTTTCGAAATTTCTGCTGGCCACTATAGCGACTTCTCCTGCTCCTTCCATTGTTATCAAATTCGCACCAGGTTTTGCCATTGACAAATAACAGGTGGTAATACCCAACGACGTTCCAAGCTCCAAAACCGATCGGGGCTGGTATGCTTTTATCATCCTGAACAATAGTTGCCCGAATTTTTCCGGCTTTGCCGCATTTTTTGCAATAGAAGCAATACTTCGCTGACTGGATTTTGCGATGGATGAGCCAGCACCATAGTCTTCAATAGTCAGAACAGTTTCATCTCTTAATAACTGCTTTCGCAAACTTTCTACCGTATCATACTCCGGATAGTGCTGCTTATCGTTCAACACATGAGTAATAAAGTGAAATATAAAAGGAGAATGTGTACCATGACCTTTGCCATTGGAAGAGATAAGATAGTAAGTGAGATATTTTACGGCCAATTGCCATTTGGAGTACATGAATCAAAAATAAGTATCCTTAGCCTATTCGTTCCCACAACTGGAAGGAATAATTATATGCATTTTTTTCATCAGCCTCATGAATTTGCTGGCTGACGAGATGCCATTCTTTTGGATGTAATACAGGAAAAAAAGTATCTGCTTCCGGCTCTGCTTCTACCCGGGTTAGGTAAATGCGTTTGGCTTTATCGAAAAGTAATTTATAGATCTCGCCGCCACCAATTACCATCAGTTCTTTAGCATCTGTTTCTTTCGCCACAAACAAAGCATCTTCCATTTTTTTTACAGCTACCGTTCCTTCCACCTTCCATGTGGGGTGACGGGTAAGAACAATATTCTTTCTGCCTGGCAATGGTTTTCCAAGCGAATCAAATGTTTTCCTTCCCATCAGCACCGGCATACCCCATGTCACATTTTTGAAATGCTTCATATCATTGGGTAAATGCCAGGGAAGTTTGCCATCTTTTCCAATGGCATTATTAGTAGCAGCAGCGACGACGAGTGATATAGTCATGAGTCGGTAGTCATTAGTCTGGAGTAAAGATAATTCAACGCTTCTACACTGCCACTGGGGCTTTTATGGCCGGATGACATTCATAATTTTCCAAGGTAAAATCTTCAAACTTAAAATCAAAAATATTTTTAATTGCTGAATTAATTTTCATCGTTGGTAAAGGAAACGGATCTCTGCTTAGTTGCAATTTTACCTGCTCCATGTGATTGCTGTAAATATGTACATCCCCAAATGTGTGAACTAAGTCGCCAGGTGCTAAATCACAAACCTGTGCAATCATCATCGTAAACAACGCATAAGAAGCAAAGTTGAAAGGTACGCCGAGAAACACATCAGCACTTCTTTGGTACAACTGGCAACTAAGCCTCCCTCTGCCCCCTCCGATAGAGGGGGCTGTATAAAACTGGAACATATTGTGACAAGGCATCAATGCCATTTCTGGCAGATCCGCCACATTCCATGCACTTACTATTAAGCGGCGACTATCCGGGTTCTTTTTTATCTGTGTAATTAAATCCGAGATCTGGTCGATGATTTTTCCATCTTTTCCTTCCCAACTGCGCCATTGCTTTCCGTACACAGGGCCGAGCTCTCCATTCTCATCAGCCCATTCATCCCATATCTTTACTCCATGTTCCTTCAGGTAAGCTATATTGGTTTCGCCTTTTAAAAACCACAGTAATTCATGAATAATACTTTTTAAGTGTACTTTTTTAGTGGTCACTAACGGAAACCCTTTTTGCAGGTCAAAACGCATCTGATACCCAAAAACGCTTTGTGTGCCGGTGCCAGTACGGTCCGTTTTATGAGTGCCGGTATCTAAAATATGATGAAGTAGATCGAGGTATTGCTGCATAGTGCAAATTACTTTGAATTTATGAATTGATTTTTTTATTTACATGTTTGTGAAAAAGCTGTGGATTGCAGTATACATGCAACGGAAACGGTCTTGATTGTATCTATACCAATAGTTTTAAAAGCCAGTCATGAAATTTTCAATAAAATGTTTAAATTACTTCTTGTAAGAATCATTAAAAAATGAAAAAATATATTCTTTTATTAATACTTGTTTCTATTACCATGGAAGTTTTTGCACAGGATACTACTATTGTTTTTGTAAACAATAAGAAAGTGGCGCAGTCCATTAACAAGGATAAGCAAGATGGAATTATCCTGCTAATGAAAAAATCAATTTATAAAAATTATAAGTCATTAGCCATCCAGGTAAAAAGCGAATACGTAAATCGCTCAGTATATAAAAAGGAACTCGAAGTTACCGGGGACAATACTGTTATTATCAGCGAGACGGATAACCGACCCGGTTATTTTAATATTAGCAGCACAAATATTAAATTACAGTTGAAAGCCGGTAAAAAACTGAAACTTTATTTGCAGTTAAATCCATCTAACCCCATGATAATGACTCCTTCCCGCAGAGTTTATCTTGGCGACCTGGTAATGAAATAATAAGAGAAAAAAATACCCAAACTATCTTCCTCTTCTATGTAATTCTTTACTAATCAGGCCAAGCTCTCTACCCGTTTGCCCTTTTACAGAACTGTTTTCCTGTGCCCTGCGCATCAGGTAAGGGATAACATCTTTAATGGGTCCAAAAGGCAGATACTTACTGACGGAACATCCGGCATGTGCCAGGTTAAAAGTAATATTATCACTCATGCCATATAGCTGGCTCCAGTGTATATGCGGATGATTTAATGATAAGCCTTTTTGCTGCAAAAGTTGTGTAGCATACAGGTTGCTGTATTCATTATGCGAAGCAACAATTAATCCAATGCGGTCAATATGTTCAATACAAAACTGAACACCATTATTATAATCCTTGTCACTGCTTTCTTTATCGGGTTGTATAGGTGATGGATAATTTTTTTCTGCGGCCCTCTTTCTTTCTTTCTCCATGTATGCTCCACGAACCAGCTTTGCACCCAGAATAAAATTCCTATCGGCTGCCGCCGTATAGGAGTCTTTCAAAAACTGCATCCTGTCATGACGGTAGTGCTGGATAGTATTATAAACAACGCAACGGTCTTTATTAAATGTATCCATCATCAGGATCGTAAGTGCATCTACGGGATCCTGTATCCAGGTTTCTTCCGCATCCACCAGCACCCCAATCTTTTTTTCAGCAGCCGTTTCACAAATTCGCATCATGCGATGGCGTACACGGTGCCATTCTTCTTTTTCCTCTGCACTCAATTCATCAATGGTCTTTAAAAACCGTTTCATAAGCGTCCCTTCCGCCCCATGCATCATGCTATCCAGTTTTTCCAACAGCGCAAATCTTGCCAGGCCGGTCACCTTAATGCTCATGAAAGGTATATTCGGTTGGGTGGCTGCATACTTAATTACCCGGATAAATTCGTCGGTGGATTGGTCAAAGCCATGCTCACCATCATCCCCACCTTCTACTCCATAATCCAAAATCACTTTCACCTGGTATTCTCCGAGTTTTTTGGCAACAACAGCCGTTTCTTCCAGGGTTTCTCCCCCGACAAATTGTGCAAAAATTGTATTGCGGATAATTCCTTTTACCGGCAGACCAGCTTTGATAGACCAGGGAGCAAGGCGGGTACCTATTTTCACCAGCCACGGTCTGCCCATCATTGAAAAAAGAAACCGGGCTTTTTTTAATTGCTTTTCAGCTTTATACTCAAAAGCAAATTCTGTATTATCAAAAGAAATAATGGGTTTAGATATATCCATACGGCAATTATTAACACCAGACTGTACCGGTAAAAGCAAAAATAACTGAAAGGGAATAATTGGGAGGGAATGACTTTATCATCCATCAATCAGATAGCCTGGTGGTTAAATGGTTGTAACACCATTTCACTTACTACGCCACTCACTGGCTGCTGGCATAGAAACCAAATAGCTTTAGCCGCTTCTTCTGCCTGTATCATTTTTTCCCGCTGCACCCGCAGGTCAATCGTATCCCAGAATGGAGAATCAACACCACCAATGAAAATGTTAGTTATGCGGATGTCGGTGCGTTTAATTTCTTCCCGGATACTTTGCATCATCCCCAGCAATCCAAATTTACTGGCACTGTAAGCGGCAGCTCCTGCCATGGGTACTTTGCCTAGCACTCCCGGGATATTGATGATCAGTCCTTTCTTCGCTTCTTTCATAGCGGGTAAAAAAGTTTTTACTAAAAGGAAAGGCCCATATAAGTTATAATTTAATGTTCGCAGAAATTCCGTTTCAGAAAGTGATTCAAGGGGTTTAATAATTCCAATACCAGCAGCATTAATCAAAATATCCAGGGTTAGATAAACAGAAAAGAATCTGTTTTTTAAAGCATTTACTTCGTCGGGTTTGGAAATATCCAATAAAAATGTTTTTTCAGATGTTACTCCCGCTACGGATGCCGCAGCTTCCAGTTTATCAACAGTACGACCTGCCAAAAAAACATTAGCACCGCTGTCGGCCAAAAGTTTTGCTGTTCTTGAACCTATTCCCCCTGAGGCACCAACGATAAGAATATTTTTCCCTTTCACCGATTCCATAATTATTATTTGTTATAGCAACAAATAAGAGAGCCATTTGTTAAAATTTTTCAGGTATTTCTTTAAAACAAAATACAGGTCATTTATATTGATGCGCAAAAAAACATGAAACAGACAAAGAAAACAGACCTCCCTGTAAAAATTTGTATAGTTTGCTATCGTCCTTTTAGCTGGCGGAAGAAATGGGATAAAGTATGGAACGATGTAAAATACTGCAGTGACCGCTGCCGGATGAACCGTAATTTAAAAAAACCTAACGTTTACTGATCTTATTCCCTGAAATATTTCTTTGCAGGCTACATTTAAATC